>WQUN01000102.1 GCA_009782085.1 Bacillota bacterium | reverse complement strand
TGTCGGAATTCAACAGGATACCGATGATACACACATATCACACTATGTACGAGGATTACGTGCACTACATAGCGAATGGACGCCTCGTCACGCCCAAAATGGCGCAGAAGCTCGCCCGCCTCTACTGCAACCGGGCCCAGGAGGTCATCGCGCCGTCGGAAAAGACGAAGAGCTATCTGACAGAGATCGGCGTCACGCGGCCGATAAACACGGTCGCCACTGGCATAGATTTCGCTCCGTTCGCCAAAGCTAACTTCACGAAGGAACAAATCGTCAAAACAAGGGCAAAATTCGGGATCGGCGAAGCCGACCCTGTGATCGTCACCGTCGGCCGCGTGGCTCAGGAGAAGGGCCTGGACCTGCTCGTCAGGCAGATGCCGGAGATCCTTCGGGAAATGCCTGACGCGAAGCTGCTTATCGTCGGCGACGGGCCCGCCAGGGCCGGCCTAGAGGAGCTGGCCGGGCATATCGGCGTCCGCGCCTCCGTCGTATTCGCCGGGGCCGTGCCTCCGGACGCGGTGCCGCTCTACTATCAGCTCGGGAACGTTTTCGCCACGGCCTCCATCACGGAGAGCCAGGGCCTGACGTACATCGAGGCCATCGCCGGCGGCGTGCCGGTCGTCGTCAAGCGCGACAGGAGCCTCGAGAACGTGGTCATCCACGGCAAAACGGGCTTCTGCTTCGAGCGGGACGCGGAGGCGGCGCGGACCCTTTTGCACGCTCTCAGCCATCCCGACGAGGCCGCGGCCTGCGCGGAGCGGGCTATCCAAGCGATCGGGCACCTGTCGTCCGAGCGGTTCGCGAAGAACGTGGAGGCGATTTACATCCGCGCCATAGCCGAGCGAAACGCCAGAAAGGGCATGAGGACGGTAAGGATCAGGCGCGGCGTCGGTAGGATAAAAGGGAGGATCAGCGCGGGAAGCGGGAAGGTAAGGGGGACGCTCCGCGCCGGGGGCGGAAGGGTTAAGGGCACGCTCCGGGCGGGGAGCGGGAAGGTGAGGGGCACGCTCCGCGCGGGGAGCGGGAAGGTGAGAGCGGTCGTGGGGAGACGGAGATAGAGGCCGCGATGGCCTTATGTATGGTGTTCGCCAAGATTCGATTGCAACCCTCCGTCGTCGAACCCGAAGAGAATTGCTAACATACTGCGGATCGATATAGCCAAAAACGACTGGCATAGCGCAAAAATAGAGCAAAATCGGGATGGATTATTGCGAGGTGTAAATGAAAATTACGGCAAAGGAATCATTGATTTAGAAACTGCGGATGATTTGCGGTATATCATTAGAAAGGCTGGGTTATTATATTTTAAGCCGATAATTTAATGGAGTGAACAATATGTTCTCCGATTTGAACTCTTTGAATTACGAAGATTTTATCGTCGTTTGCCACGGCATATTTGCTGCGTGGAATGGCAGCGTTAGCCTGCTATACAGCATGTCGCCGAGATTGCGCAAAGCAGTTGAAATTTTCGTGGAGAAGCATTCGATGCGACAATACAAGCAATCATTGATTGAGTATATTGACGAGAGAGTTCTGACGGAATCGCAGATTTCGGACGATTCACGTATTGCCGGCGATAATTTTCTTAGAACCATTGCCGACGATCTGGATATGACAGTTGACTGGTATTTGAATACTGTGACAGAAAGGCGGCGGCGATTGTCGCGAGAACATAACCCAATGTCAATGCTGGAGAGTCTCAAGGCAAGTAAACTTTGATGTGAAAACGCGCAGACAAGTTGTTCAACACGGTTTCGGATGACCAGAAATTGCTTGAACGGTTTGTCAGAAAGAGTACATCTCTATTCTTACAATTGACATCACGCCGACATCAAAGGAGAGACACGCTTGACAAATCCAACGACAAAATCAACGGCAAAATCAACGCCAACCCCCGCTTTTTTCGCCCTTCCTTTCAAATCCCTGTCCGCGCTGTTCTTGACCGCGGCTCTGCTTCTTACTTCGGTTTTCACCCCTCCGCCCCCCGCTTCCGCCGCGACGGACGAGTTCATATTCGGCGACCCCGTCGCGAACATCTATATCGGCCGCGCGGAGGCCCGCCTGATGATCCGGAACCTTAACTTTTCCGACGTGCCCGGGGATTTCTGGGCCAAGGACGCAGTCACCCGCGGCGGTGCGCTCGACATAATCAAAGGATACGCCGATATGTTTTTCCCGGGCGCCGCCGTCACAAACGAGGAGGCGCTGGCTTTTGTCATCCGCGCGCTCGGGATGGAGCGCGCCGCCCAGGAGCGGGGCGTCTCGCTTATCGGAACTCTCCCGGCGGGCTCGCCGCTTCGCGACGTCTGGTCGGTCGGCTATCTCGGCTACGCGCAGGATATGGGGCTTATAACGCCGGCCGAGTACGCCGGCGCGACGGCGCCTAATCCGGCCGCTCCGGCCACGGCGGCGGTTTTTTCGCGTCGCGCCCCGGCGACGCGCGAACGCGTGGCGGACTGGATATACGGCGCGCTTGTCGTCGCGGACCCGGCGGCTTTCCCTGCGCGGACCCAGCAGGGCCTGTACGCCGCCGGGGACTGGGAGAGCGTCGCGCCGGAGAGGGCTTTTTCGGTGGACGCGGTCATCCAGAGCGGGATAATGCCCCTTGGGCCGGACGGGAATTTCAGGCCCAAAGATACGATAAACCGCGCGGAAATGGCTCAGACGCTTAAAAATATGGACAACATATACTACGCCGCGGCGGGGATCCTGAAAAAGACCGGCACGGTCGGCGGGATTAAGGACAGCCAGACCACGGCGACCGGCTCCGCGGCGCTGTCCAGGGACATCTACGTGCGCGCGGCGGACGGGACGGCGGACGTGCTCCGCTACGGGCTTGTCGCGGACACTTCGCCGCAGTCCGGCGAGACGGACGCCGTCGTCCTGAGAGACGGCGTTGTGACGGGCCTCGCCAGCCTCTCGGCGGGCGACGGGATCGAGTACCTCGTGAGGGCGGCGGACGGCGTCGTGCTGTACGTCCAGGTAACGTCGCCCGTTCCGGAGGGCGCATTGGCCGCGCCGGCCGCGGTCCGCGGGCGTCTGGAGGCCGTCGATCTGCAAAACGGGACGATAACCGTTTCTTCCCGCGGCAAGGACTACACCTTCCCTATGGCCTCGGGCCTTTACGGCTTCGACAACGGCGCCGGTTTCGTCCGGTTCGGGAACCAAAAGCTCGGCGAGAGCGCGCTGCCGCTGGGGAGCGGCGTGGAGCTGCGCCTTATAAACAACGTGACCGACGCCGTGACATATACCGGCGAGCCCGTCGCGGCGCAGGAGATACGCGGCGTCGTCGTCGAGAACAACGCCGCCCAGGGCTACCTGACCGTCGTCGACCCCAACGGGAGGCTGGTCTCGAAGCGGCGTTACGAGGGCGGCCTGAAGGTGCAAAAGAAGGAATATTACGACATGTCCGGCGAGGCAGCCTATATCGGGCAGGTCTTTCCCGACTACAGGTACAGCCCGTTCGAAACCGATATAGAATCGGTGGAGCCCGGGGACATCGTGTTTTTAAGGAGCGCGCCGGACGACCCCGAGGCCGTCGCCTCCGTAAGCGCCGCGGCCAGCTGCACCACGCGCTACGGCAAGATACTGGAGTTCCGCCCGCTGGGCGGGCTGTCGTCCATGCTCATGGAGTTCGAGAACGGGCAGACGGCCTGGTACGACGTGGCCGACGGCACATATATCGGCAAAAACGGGGCGCGGATAAGCGCCGAGGACATACAGACCGGCGACTGGGCCAGGCTGCTGATAAATCAGGCCCCGGCCGGGCCCGGGCGCGTGATCGAATCTGTCAGGGAAATGGCCGTGGAGGACGGCGGGCACTATATAAGCTCCATCGTGAAAGGCGAATTCTCAGGCGTAAACCCCATCCAGAACCGGCTCGCCGTCAAAAACGCCGAGACTCTGACAAAGGCCGGCTGGGGCGGTTTCGCGCGGGTAAAGACCTTCGACATATCGGGCAAAAACACGGAGTATTACGACGGCGGCAGGCGCGTCTCCCGCGATGAGGCCCTCGCGGGCTTCACGCGCGCCGGGGACGTGTATATCGCCCTGGAAAACGGCTACGCCGGGGAAAAGGTCAAAAAGGTGACGTTCCGGGGCGGCCGGGACGAGCTTCTCAACCCGGACACGGTGCTCCGGTCCGACGGCAACGGCCGCTTCGCGATGCTTAGCGTCAGCGGCGCGATAAACGCGGACGACGGCGCGATCGTGGTGCGCAACGGCCGCCTTATCGACGGGCGGGGCATCGCCGCCTCCGACTACGCGACGGTGGCACTGAACGGTTCCAACAGCGCGGCCGTGGTCCAAATCGCGCCCGCGCCGGGGGTTTCCGGCGTATATCTCGCGCGGGGGCGCGTGCTCGGCGTGAACGACGGCCGGAGCTTCAAGGTGCAGTCGATGGCGTCGCTTATGGGGACGGTCTGGCGTTTCACGCCGGTGCAGAGGGAGTTCGCGATAGACGGGGATACCGTTTTCCTGGATTCCGGCGGGGCCGCCCCGCCCGAAAACTTCACCGGGCTGGGAGACGCCTCCGCCGCCGGCAAAGTCTATACCGTCGTCGCGGACGGCGCCAGGGCCGCGCGGGTGGTGGACGCGCCGTTCGCGGGAAGGACGCTTCGGGGCGTGGTTTACAGGGTTTCGGACGGGAAGTTCGGGCTTAAAAACGTGACTTTCCTGGACGAGGCGACGGGCAAGTGGCTGCCGGTAACTTCCGTCAACGCGGCGGGCGGGACCGTCGAGGTCACCGTGCCGGCGAATTCCGTGGTCGTCAGGAACAACGCCGTCGTCGGCGCGGGGCTGATAGAGGTTGGGGAGCAGGTGCGGGTCATGACGGACGCGCCGCCTGTCAATGGCCAGGCGGGGATGGAGGCGGTGGGGTGGATCGTTTTGGGGGAGTAATAAAGGTTTATTCCCCCTCCCCGATCTCCAGCAGCACTCTCTTTTCCCCGGTCAGAGCGTTTTCCACGGCGGTCATCCACACCCGCGCCCGCGCGTTCCCGCCGCGCTTCGTGAACGTCCGCTCGTACATGTCCGGATAGGGGGACATGCTCTCGAGCGCGCCGGAGAGTTCTATGGACTCTTCGAAAAAGTTGCATATGTTCCGCCCGGTCAGGAGTTCCTCGTCCAGGCGGAGAGCGGCCCCGCGGCTGGCCGATATGACCGCGCCGCCAGCGTCGGCCAGAACCAGCGCCGTTTCCCGCCCCTCAATCATCAGCGCGCCGGTCTCCTTTTCAAAGGCCGCCGCGTTCTGGGCGAGCTTGAGGGCGGTCAGGTCGCGGGTTATGTTCGACACGCCTATGACCTCGTTCTGGTCGTTATATATGCTGAAAAGCCGAATCTCAAAAAAGCGCCTGCTCCCGTCTTTCAGGGCGCGCCAGCCACTCTCGGCGCAGCTTCCCGCGTTGAGGGCCGTGTCGAGCCTGTTGCGCGCGGCCTCCCTGTCCTCCGGTTCGTAGATGTTCTCAACATGCCTGCCGACGGCCTCCTCGGCCGTGAAGCCTATGAGCTCCTCCGCGCCCTTGCTCCAGGTCAGTATGATCCCCTGCCTGTCCATCGTGTAAATGGCGCAGTCCGCGACCCTGTCGATGATGTTCGTCAGATAGAGCGAGCGGCTCTCGACCTTCTGCTCCAGCTCCTCGTTCAGGTTCTGTATCAGCTTGTTCTGGAATTTCAGCTCGTTGGAGAGCCGCTTGGTCTTTTCGTAGGTCATGCCGTTCGCCGCCGCCACGCCGACATAGTACCTGATTATCTCGATCATCTCCAACTCTTTCGCCGAATAATCGTATATGCTTGCGAAGACCAGCACGCCGATGAACTGGTCGTTGTTCAGGATCGGCACCACCAGCAGGCTCTTGGGCTTGACCTTGCCCAAAAACGTGCGCATGGAGTACACGGTGTCGTCGGGGATGTCCTTGATGACCACGGTCTTGCGGCTCTCGGCGGCCATGCCGACATAGCCCTCCCCCAAGGTCATGTCAAACTCGGAGTACACGTTCTTGCTGAACCCGGCCGAATTCTTGATCTCCAGCTTGTTCGTGGAGCCGTTGAGGCTGTAGAACGCGCAGCAGCCGCTGTTTGTGACCTCGATCAGCCGCGGCATGAGGTCCTCCAGGACCTTGTCGAAGTCCATGTTCACGGCGATGGAGTTGATCATGTCCAGGATCTCCTGGCGGTCGGCGTCGTCCTTGCGCAGCTCGCGCAGGACGGCGTCCAGCTCCTCGTAGAACGGCCTGAGGTCGCGGTCCACCTCCGCGTCGCCGGTGCGCTCCCGCTCCGCGGGGCCGCCGGCCGCCTTCCGCCCGGAACCGCCCAGGAGCGCGGCGCGCATGTCCTTGGCCATGACGCCCACGCGTTTGCGCATGTGGCTTAAAAAGCGCGCGCGCAGGTAGACATACGCCCCGACCACGAAAACGGCGTCCACATATACGACCGGCCGAAGCCCGCCTCCCGAAAAGAACATGGCTATGATCACGAATACGGCGGCTATCAGAAACGTCTCCAGGAAGACGTGATAATTTCGTTTGAAAAAATTCAAAGAATCACTCCTTATTTGCGCATGGTTAGTATATACTTATTTTGGCTTGAAAACAAATTTATTTGCGTTATACTAGTAGGGGGCGGCAGAACCCCGGCCATACAAGCGTTTTCCACAGGGGGGCGGGCAAGTGAAAAAAATCCCGATCAATAAAAAATACCTGGAGATATGCCTGTATATACTGTTCATGGTTTTCGCCACGATAATTTTCGCGAAAATAGTCGCCAACATCGGCGACCTCGGCCTCTGGCTCGTCCGCGTGTACAACTTTCTGCGCGGGGTGTTCCTGCCGTTCATCATCGGCCTTTTCATCGCGTATTTCATGAACACCACGGTGTCCTGGTTTGAAAGGCGGCCTTACAGGCGCGTCAGGAAGGGCAAGCGGATGCTGTCAGTGTCCACAACCTTCGTCATATACCTCGGCGCTTTGATCTGGATCATTTCATACCTCGTCCCGCAGATAATCAGGAGCGTTTCTGACCTGATAGTCAGGATCCCCACCGATCAGAACTTTTACGTGCAGAAGTATAACGCGTTCATCCACGGGCGGAGCGGCTTCGCGTCGATAATCAACTACCTGAACGCCACCTTCCCGAACGCCCTGGACGTCAACACCCTCATAAACAGGCTTATAGAGCCCGTCATAAGCGGGATTGTTTCGCTGCCGACCGTCATAAACAAGCTGCTTTCGGGTACGGTGTCGATGGCCTCCGGGCTTCTTAACGTTCTCCTCGGGATAGTCGTCGCGTTCTACCTGCTCGTGGACAAGGAGGAGTTCACCGCCTTCGGCTCGAAACTCCTCGACACGGTTTTCAAGAAGAAAACCTCCGGGAAGATAAAGGATTTCCTCTCGGATTCAAATATAATAATCAGCAGGTTCCTGATCGGCAAGGGCCTCGATTCGCTGATAGTCGGCATGATGTTCTTTGTCGTCTGCCTGTTCATCTCGCCGAAGTACGCTTTGCTGCTCGCCGTGATAGTAGGCGTGACGAACATGATCCCGTACCTGGGGCCGTTCATCGGCGCGGTTCCCGTTATCCTGATCGTCTTTATGACGGAGGATTTCGGCAAGCTGTCGTGGCTTTGGTCGGCGATAGCCATGCTCGTCATCCAGCAGTTCGACGGATTGTACCTCGCGCCGAAGATTCTGGGCGGTTCCACGGGGATGAAGCCTGTCGCCGTGATCTTCGCGATAATCGCGGGCGGCGCGATTGCCGGTATCCCAGGCATGTTCTTTGGGGTGCCGGTCTTCGCCATACTGAGGAACCTGCTGCTGACCTTGCTCAACAGGAAGTACGACGAGAAGAACACGTTGTAGGAGATAAAATTCTTGCGAACCTCGCCCGCCCGCGGAAACATATACATGCTCGTCCTGTTCGTCTGGGACATATCGTGCCAGACCGCGCTGGGCTTTGCCGCCAGGACCGCGGCCTTCGGCCGGCTCGCCGGCTCGCCCTGGATCTACGTCGTCAGCGAGACTCTCATTTTCGGCCTGCCGTTCGCGGGCTATTTGATTGTCACCCGTTCGGGGTTTTCCGGCGCTCTCCCGGCGGGCCGCCTCGGCCTCGGGAGCGCCGCGCTGATAGTCCTCATGTGCCTGCTTTTAAGCCCCGTGATGATGCTTATTTCGGGCGTGACCTCTATGGTCTTCGGCGTGGAGAACGCCGCCGATCGGATCCTGGCAGCGTTTTCCGGCGAGCCGCCGGCCCTGTCCGTCCTGGCGCTGGCGGTCATGCCGGCGGTTTTCGAGGAGCTGACCTTCCGCGGGATAATCCTTACCAACCACGCGGGCCTCGGCATAAGGGCCGCCGCGCTGCTGAACGGCCTGTTTTTCGGGATCATCCACATGAACCTCCAGCAATTCCCCTACGCCTTCGCGGTCGGGGCGGTTTTCTCGCTCTTCGTGCTGCGCTCCGGGTCGATTTTGGCGTCGGTTCTCGCGCACTTCTGCATGAACGGGTCGCAGCTGCTGCTGAACGCGTGCCCGCGTCTCACGGCGCGGCTGATTCCAGTTGTCGGGGGAGAGCCGGGGCCGCCCGTCGGGCTGATGGTTTTGTGCGGGGCCGCCGCCGCGGCGGGGGCGGGGTTTATACTGGTCTACAGGGTGTTTAAGTTATACTCTATAAACTGTCATCCCGAGCGAAGCGAAGGACCATTCAAAACATAGGATTCTTCGCCGCGCTCAGAATGACAAAAAAAGGGAGAAGCGTACAATGGACAAATTCGTAAGATCCATAACCAGCCGGGACGAGGACTTCGCCCAATGGTATACGGACATCGTGAAGAAGGCCGACATGGCCGACTATTCCTCCGTGAAGGGCTGCGTGATCCTTAAGCCCTACGGCTATGCGATCTGGGAGATGATACAGAAGGACCTGGACCGCCGGTTCAGGGAGACCGGGCACGAGAACGTCTACATGCCGCTGTTCATCCCGGAAAGCCTCCTTCAGAAGGAAAAGGAGCACGTGGAGGGCTTCGCCCCGGAGGTGGCCTGGGTCACGCACGGCGGCGCTGAAAAGCTGGAGGAGAGGCTCTGCGTGCGGCCGACCAGCGAGACCCTGTTCTGCGAGCACTACGCCAACACGGTGCAGTCCTACAGGGACCTGCCGAAGCTCTACAACCAGTGGTGCTCCGTCGTCCGCTGGGAAAAGACCACGCGGCCGTTCCTGAGGACGAGGGAATTCCTCTGGCAGGAGGGGCATACGGCCCACGCCACGGCGGAGGAGGCCGTGGAGGAGACGAGAAAAATGCTGGACGTATACGCGGATTTCTGCCGCGAATACCTGGCCATCCCGGTGATAAAGGGCAAGAAGACCGAGAGCGAGAAGTTCGCCGGCGCTCTGGAGACATATTCCATCGAGAGCATGATGTACGACGGGAAGGCGCTCCAGGCGGGCACGTCGCACAATTTCGGCGACGGGTTCGCCCGCGCCTTCGGCATACAGTACACCGACAAAAACAACGAGCTCCGTTACGTCCATCAGACGTCCTGGGGCGTCAGCACCAGGGTCATCGGCGCGCTGATCATGGTCCACGGCGACGACAACGGGCTTGTCCTGCCGCCTGTAGCCGCGCCCGTCCAGATAGTGATCGTGCCGATCTCCACGAAAAACGAGGCCGTGATGCGAAAGGCGCTGGAGCTGAAAGACATTCTGTCGGCGAAATGGCGCGTATTTTTGGACGACGGCGACAGAAACCCCGGCTGGAAGTTCAGCGAGCACGAGATGCGCGGCGTCCCCGTCAGGCTGGAGCTGGGCCCTAGGGACCTGGAGGCGGGGCGGGCCGTCCTGGCGAGCCGGGACAACGGCGAAAAGCTCTCCGTGTCTTTGGACGCCGTCGAGGCAGAGGCCGGAAACCTCATGGAATCGATCCGCCGGCGGATGTACGCCAAGGCCGCCGCGCTTATGAGCGCCAGGACGTTTTCGGCCGCGTCCGCCGGGGAATTCGAGAGGCTTTTCGACCAGCGGAACGTCTTCGTAAAGGCCATGTGGTGCGGAAGCGAAGCCTGCGAACGGATGATAAAGGAAAAGCTGAACGTGACGTCGCGGAACATACCGTTCGAGCAGGAGGCCGTGTCGGACAAATGCGTCTGCTGCGGCGAAGCCGCCGACAAAATGGTTTGCTGGGGGAGAGCGTACTGACGGGGAAAATCAACGTGGTTTGGGTTGCGTCGAGAATTTCAACGTGTACATTGCATATGCCGCGGCGAACGGAAATTTGCAGGGAACGGTCAAGACCGTTTCGCCAATCAAGCTCGGAACAGCGGAATGGTCAAGACCATTCCCTACATAATCATTTTCATGGTAATGACATAATGTCATTCGTTGGGTTCTGGAGTATGCGCGTTTCGGAGAGGAAATGTAAAAAGGGCAGAATCCCGAATCTTGAATGAGTGAAGGCGGTAAATGTGAATACAGATATAGAAATTAAAATCGACTACAACGATACGGACGTAAAAAAGGCCATTTCATTTTTGATATTACGAATTACCGGCATGAAAACGGCTTTCATGGTCATTTTTTTCGCTTTAGCGGTTTCGGTTGCTATTTCCTTAATAGTTGTCCATTCTGCTATATTGTCGGTTATATTCTTGCTTGCCGGGTTTCTCTTTTACTATTTTTATTACCAACGGCCAGTTAATAAATATGTAGAATTTTACCAAAAAAGAAAACATCGCATATATAGATTCAGTGATGAGAATGTGCAGATGATCGGAGAAAATGTGCATAGCAACTGCTTGTGGTCTGTATTTAAGAAATCTTATGAAACCCCATCCTATTTTCTGTTGATAGACGACAACAGGTTTATATACATTTTCCCGAAAAGTTTTTTTGACAATAGATTTGATATAGAACGGCTTCGTGAGCTGTTTTCAAAGAAATTTACCGACTTCAAATTATATAATTGATTAATGCCTTGCCGATAGGTAGTGTTTATATGTTTTCCGCCGCCCGCACCTCCGTCTACAACTTCGAGAACGCCGTCCGAGGCGCGCGAAACGCCATGAACAGCTGGGACAAGTCCGACAGCTTCACGGACGGGGCCGGCAACTTCGTGTTCGGCAAAAACGACCTCGCGCTGGCGCGGAGGCTCTGCGCGGCCGGCAGCTCCCACAGGAAGTTCCTCCGGCAGATTTTCGTGTCCGTGGACATCCTCGCGCCGCTTTACTGGTGGAAGGAGTTCGACACGTACAAGGTCGGGACGACCTCCAACTCCACGAGCACGATGCACAGGCTCCACGCGAAGCCCTTCAGCCTGTCGGATTTCAGCCTCGAGAAGCTGGACGCGGCGAGCCTGGAGGTCATGCGCGGCGTGGCCGAACGGCTGGAGGAGCTTCGGCTGGCTTACGCCGCCGGGAAGGACAAGGCCGACTGGTACTGTATGATCCAGCTTCTCCCCTCGAGCTACAACCAGCTGCGCACGTGCTCCATGTCATACGAAAACCTGGCCAATATGCACGCCCAGCGGAAAAACCACAGGCTGGACGAGTGGCGCGGGTTCTGCCGGTGGGCGGAGGGCCTGCCGTACGCGAAGGAACTGATAACGGCGGAGGACAGTACATCATCCCAAAAGTAACCGCATAGGGGGAACGCTCATGAACATCGCGATGATCGCCCACGACAAGAAGAAGCCGCAGATGGTCGCCCTCGCGCGGGAGTATGCGGACGTTCTGGCCAAACACGAGATATATTGCACCGGCACGACCGGCCTTCGGATCGAGGAGGACGCCGGCCTCAGGGTGAACCGCATGAAATCCGGGCCGCTGGGCGGGGATCAGCAGATCGGCGCGATGGTGTCCTCCGGGAGGATCGACCTGGTGATCTTCCTGCGCGACCCGCTGACCGCCCAGCCCCACGAGCCGGACGTGAACGCTTTGCTCCGCCTTTGCGACGTGTACAGCGTGCCGCTGGCGACGAACCTGACGGGGGCGGAGATCATGATGCAGACCGTGAGGGAGGGTGTCATGGATATCAGGAGGATGAGGAAAAAAAACGAAACGCCGTCTTGACCTCCTAATACGAATCTCAGATTAATCGAGATTCGCATAAAGCGCCTTTTCCAATATCCCGAACCCCTCGTCGATATCCTCCTCGCCGACGACCAGCGGCGGCGCGAACCGAAGCACGCGCTCGCCGGCGTTTATGACAAGGAGCCCGTTCTCCACGCATTTGTCCACTATTTCCCCCACAGGCTCCGCGAATTCCGCGCCCATCAGCAGCCCGACGCCGCGTATCTCCTTTATCACGCTGGGAAAGTCCGCTTTCAATCCTTCCAGCCTCGCGCGCAGATGCCCGGAGACTTTTTGCACATGTTCCAGCAGACCGTTGTCAAAGAGCTCGTCTAAAACGACGTTCGCGGCGGCGGCGACCAGCGGGCCGCCCCCGAAGGTGGAGGCGTGGTCGCCCGGCCCCAGGACCGACGCGAACTTCTCTTTCGCGAGCATCGCGCCGATCGGCAGGCCGCCGGCCAGGCCCTTGGCCATGCAGACGACGTCCGGGCTGACGCCGTAGAGCTCGTGCGCGAAGAAGCGTCCCGTGCGCCCGACGCCGCATTGCACCTCGTCGAAGATCAAAACTATGTCGCGCTCGTCGCAGAATTCGCGGACTTTTTCCAGGTAGCCGGCGTCGGCCGGGTGTATGCCGCCCTCGCCCTGGATGGGCTCCAGCAGAACGGCGCAGGTCTTTTCCCCGGCCAGGCCGAGGAGCGAGCCGAAATCGTTGAATTCGGCGTGCAGAATGCCCGGCATAAGCGGGCCGAAGCCCTTTTTGTACTTGTCCTGCCCGGTGGCGGTCAGGGCCGCGAACGTGCGGCCGTGGAACGAGTTTTTCACGGCGATTATCTCGAA
>WQUN01000101.1 GCA_009782085.1 Bacillota bacterium | reverse complement strand
TAAAACCACCCCGCCGGCTACGCCGGCACCCCTCCAAAGGAGGGGAATTTACGGCGGTTTTGGGCGGTCAGTGACTGCCCCTGCGTGCTCCCGCCGTCTGCGGCAAACGGGGATTTGTTGGGCGGGGGCTCTGCTCCCGCCGCCTTCAACGAACGGAGGTTTGCAGGGTAAAACCACCCCGCCGGCTACGCCGGCACCCCTCCAAAGGAGGGGAATTTACGGCGGTTTTGGGCGGTCAGTGACTGCCCCTGCATGCTCCCGCCGTCTGTGGTAAACGGGGATTTGTTGGGCAGGGGCTTTGCTCCCGCCGTTTGCGACAGACTGGATTTGACGAAAAGGCAAAAAAGATTCGGACCGCTGATTTTTCGGACAGAAGCCGGATTAACGCGGATTATATTAGACTTTTTCGGAAATTGGCGTTTGTCATTCTGAGCGAAGCGAAGAATCTTGATTTAAGCCCCTTCGCTTCGCTCGGGGTGACAACGAAAAATCAATTTCCGAAGAAGTCTGTTGAATGCGGCATCCCGGCACAATCTTGACTTGCGGTGGTCGACCTGAAAAGACTTCCCTGGGACAAAAAATACCTGACCGTCGCGCTGCACGCGGCGGCGGCTTTCGCCATGATCTACGCCGTAAAGCTCGTCCTGGACGGGCTGGCGCTTGTCGTGGCCGGTTTTCCCGTGTTTTTTCGGGGCGCGTTCCGCGTTTTGGGGCGCGTCCTGGCTGTTTTCGCGCCGGTGATCGCGGGCCTCGTGATCGCGTACCTGCTGGACCCTGCCGCGGACTTTTTTCAGAAACGATACGAGCGCCTGACCGGGCGCGCGGGCGGGGACGCGCGGCGCACGGCCGGGACAGTCCTGACCTACGCGGTTGTCGTGGCTGTGACAGGCGGCGCGGCCGTATGGCTGTTCGTCCGGTTCAATCTAAAGGGCGATTTCCTGGCGTCCCTCACAAACCTGATCAATTCCCTCCGCGTCAACTTCACGGAGGCCTACGCGGGTTTCCAGATCAAGCTGCGGGAGATGGGCCTGCTGCGGTTCGCGTCCGGGTATCTGGAGGGCGTGTTCGACGGCATGGCCGCCCTTGCCGGGAGCGCCGCGCAAAACGCCGTGAACACGCTCACCCAGGCGGGCGGGGCGTTGTTCACGGCGTTTTTGGGCTTTGTGGTCGCGTTCTTTCTCCTCCGGGACAAGCGCCGCATCCTCCGTAATGTCTCGGATACGGCCGAAATACTCCTGCCGGCAAAGGCGTACCGAAACGCCAAAACCGCGCTTCGGGCCGTAAACCGCGTGCTCTCCGGCTATATCCGCGGCCAGCTAGCTGACGCGGTCCTCATGGCGGTTTTGCTGACCGCGTGGCTTTTCGCGGTGAAGGTGCAGTTCGCCGCGCTGATAGGCGTCTTCTCCGGGTTCGCCAACATTATCCCCTATTTCGGGGCGTTCATCGGCCTGGCGCTGTCCGTTCTGGACGCGCTGATAAGCGGGGAGCCGTTGAAGGCGCTCTACGCGGCGGCCGGCGTGCTCGTGATCCAGCAGATCGACGCCGTCTACCTGAACCCGCGCATCGTCGGGCGGAACGTGGAGCTCGGCCCCGTGACGGTCATCGCGGCGCTCTCGGCGGCGGGCGCGCTCTTCGGGATCGGGGGGATGATCCTGGCCGTGCCGGTCTGCGCTGTCGGGAAAGCGGCGCTGAAATGGGGGCTGGAGGCGGTCAGGGAGAGGAAAGAAATGGAGCGGGAACGTACGGATATGCGGAAACCGGACTGACGAGATTTATTCCCAATTGGGTTTGCCCCTACGAAAACATGCGTGGTAATCCTTAGAACATGTTAATATTAGATTAATTCCGGCGCCGCTTTTACTTGCCGTATGTACCGCCGTTTTTGCCGCCGTCTGTATCGGTGTGGCGGCCCCCGGCGGACGCAGTTTCGGTCGGATTCGCGGGCGGCTGATAGCCGTCCCTGCTTCCGCCCGTACCGGCGTTTTGCCGCTTTTACTTGCCGTATGTACCGCTGCTTTTGCCGCCAATTCCGGCGTTTTTGCCGCTCCTCTTACCGCCGTTTATTCCGCCGCCCGTACCGCCGCTTTTGCCGCCGCCTTTGCCGCGCCCCACGTCCTCCGGGAAGCTGACGGACATATCCGCCTTCCGCGCCTCCGCCACCAAAAACCTCACGAACTTTTCGATGCTGCCCATGAACCGCTCGCCCGCCATGCTTCCCCGGGCGATGCCCGCCAGGCCCTTCTCCCACTTGCCCGTCGTCTCCGGGGATTTCAGCTCCGCCGGCACGACCTCGATCAGTTTGACGCCCTTTTCCGTCGGCGCGAGGGCCCTGCCCTTGCGCACGATGTAGCCGACCTCCAAAAGCCGCTCGATTATGGCGGCGCGGGTGGCCGGGGTGCCCAGGCCGGAGTCCTTCATGCGCTCCCTGAGCTCCTCGTCCTCGACGAAGCGCCCCGCGTTCTCCATCGCCGAGAGCAGAGTCCCCTCCGTGTACGGCTTAGGCGGCAAGGTCTTTTTCTTTATAACCTCCGCGCCGCGGGTCAATACGGCGTCGCCCGGTTTCACGTCCGGAAGGTTTCCGACGCCGTCCTCGCCGCTGTCTGTATGCTTTCGCCCGGCGGGATCGGCCGGAACGTCCGGGGTGTTCCCGTCGCTGTCGCCGTCTGTATTATTTTGCCCGGCGGGATCGTTGGAACCGGCCGGATCCGCTAAATCCCGGTAAAGCTCCATCCAGCCCCACGCCGCGACGACCGCGCCCTTGGTCAGGAACCGCTCGCCTTCGGCCAAAGTGACGATCTTCACTGCGTTGTACACGTAATGCGGGTAGAAGGCCGACAAAAACCGCCGGACGACGAGGTCGTAGACCTTCCGCTCGTCGGGCGTGAGGCTTTCGGGTTTCGGGGCCGTCTCCGTCGGGATGACGGCGTGGTGGTCGCTGATCTTGGAATCGTCCACGATGCGGCCGGTCACGGGCAGCTCCGGCAGCGCCAGCAGCTTTTGGGCGTATCCGGCGTATGGCCCCACGGACACCTTGGCTATGATCATTTTCAGCCTGGGGACCAGATCGGAACTCAGATAACGGCTGTCGGTGCGCGGGTATGTGATCAGCTTGCGCTTCTCGTACAGATCCTGGGCGACGGACAGGGTTTTCTGCGCCGGGAAGCCGAACCGCCTGTTGCAGTCCCGCTGGAGGTCGGTCAAATCGTAGAGGCGCTCCGGCGGGACGCGCTTCTCCTCCGAGGTCACGCTCTCGACCGCGCCGGGCCTTCCTTTCACCTTGGCGGCGATTGCCTCCGCCTTATCCCGCGCGGAGATTTTCATGTCGTTTGACGCCGGGTCAAACCACAAGCCGGGATATTGGCTGATTTTATCAAAACCGCCGCCCCGGCCGGCAGGCTCAAAGGAGGCTTTGACCTCCCAGTAGGTCACCGGAACGAACGCGTCGATCTCCTTCTGCTTCTCCACGATGATCGCCAGCGTCGGCGTCTGGACGCGGCCGACGCTCAGGACGCGCCCGTACCGGAGGGAGTACGCCCGCGTCGCGTTGATGCCCACGAGCCAGTCGGATTCGGAGCGGCATTTGGCCGAACGGTACAGAGCGTCATACTCCGCGCCGGGCCTGAGGTTCCGGAAGCCCTCGCGGATGGCCGCGTCGGTCATGCTGGATATCCAGAGCCGCTCGAACGGCTTCGCGCAGCCGGCGAGGCTGTAGATGTACCGGAAGATCAGCTCGCCCTCCCGGCCGCTGTCCGTGGCGCAGACGAGCCTGTCTATCTTCTCGCTGCGCATCAGCTTTTTCAGCGTGCCGAACTGCTCCAGCGTCCGGGCCGCCGGCTTTATCTTCATGACCTCCGGGATGATCGGCAGCGCGTCCGCCCTCCAGCTTTTCAGCGAGGCGTCGTAGTCCTCCGGCTCGTACAGCTCCGCCAGGTGCCCGATTGCCCAGGAGACGACGTGCGTGTCGGAGTAGAGGAAGCCGTCGCCCTTTTTGCCGCACCCGAGGACGCGGGCTATGTCCCGGCCGACGGACGGCTTTTCGGCTATTACGAGGGTTTTCATGGGGTCACTCCCAATTCAATAATTCCTTTCGACCCAAAGCAGTTCTTCTCTCCCGGCATACCTTTCCCCGTCAAAATCGAGGCGCACAATATACGGCATCCATACCGGAGTGCGAAAACATTTACCGACGACGAGCCGACACGACGAACGCACAAGCGGCGTGTCGGCGACAGAGGAGGTTAATGTTTTCGTACTCCGGTAGAGTGCCGGATGCGCTTGAACCCCTCGCAGCCGAAAGAATCGTCACAGTAATTTAATATGGCGCTGAGGGCCGTACCATGCGTGCCTATGACGATATTTTTGCCGGCGCACATGCGCAGGGCGTCGTTCAGGGCCTCGGCGTTGCGCTTCCGGACGCTGCCGAGCGATTCCCCGCCTTCCTCATGAAAGCCGAAGTCGCTCCAGCGCCGCTCCAGCGTTTCCACGGCGTATCCGTTTTCACCGACCCGGCGCTCCCTGAACCTCTCGTCGGTGCGTATGTCCATTTTGAAAAACCCCGCCGCCCCGGAAACGGTGTCCACGCTCCTTTTATAGGGGCTGGATAAGAATACATCCACCGGGATCCGCGAGAGCAAAGCGGTTACTTTTCCGCAGTCCGCGAGGCCCGCGGGCGTCAGGGGCCTCGTCCTGTCGTCGGCCCAGGCGCTGTCGGACTGGGCGTGGCGGACGAAAAACACGCGCGTCATGGCTGTCCCTCCGGTATATAATAAATAGTATAACCCCGCGGCGCGTCCGCGGGGTTTTATTGCGGTCTATATCCCCGGGCGCGGGCATATAAATACTAATCAAACTGCGCTTACATTTGCCGCCTGAGGGGGAAAGCCATGCGCCGCTCGTACGGTTACGGGAAAAAGAGAAAGAAATCCTCCGGGAGATTCCTCAAGAACCTGCTCATAATCTGCGCCTTCGCGGCGGCGTTTTACCTGTTCAGCCAGATATTTTCCCTGGGGAGCGTCTTTTCCGGCGTCAACGGTTTTGCCCTGACGGGCGGGGACACGCTCTATAAGTATGCGGAAAGCGCCGCCTCGGACAACCCCGGCGGCCCGGCCGGTTCCGCTTCGGAAAACGGGGCCGCGAATGGCTCTGTATCATATGACGGTTCCGGCGGCGCCGCCGGACAATCGCGGGACGTCTCCGCCTCCGGCAGCGCCGCCGGGCAGTCGCGGGACGTCTCCGGCTCCGGAAGCGCCGCGCAGGACAATCAGGCGCTGGTCGACGGTTCCGCCACGGGCAACAA
>WQUN01000100.1 GCA_009782085.1 Bacillota bacterium | reverse complement strand
GAACGGTCTTGACCGTTCCGGGATTGACGGTTCCGGGCTTGACCGTTGCCGATCGCTATGAAAACAGTGCGGAACGTGTAGGGAACGGTCTTGACCGTTCTGGGTTTGACCGTTCCGGGTTTGACCGTTCCGGGCTTGACTGTTCCGGGCTTGACCGTTCCGGTCTTGATCGTTCCAGGCTTGACGGTGCGGGCTTGACCGTTCCGGGCTTGACTGTTCCGGGCTTGACCGTTGCGGATCGCTATGAAAACAGTGCGGAACGTGTAGGGAACGGTCTTGACCGTTCCGGGTCGCTATGAAAACAGTGCGGAATGTGGGGAACGGTCTTGACCGTTTCGGTCTTGACGGTTCCGGTCTTGACGGTTCCGGGTTTGACCGTTCTGGTCTTGACGGTTCCGGTCTTGACCGTTGCGGATCGCTATGAAAACAGTGCGGAATGTGTAGGGAACGGTCTTGACCGTTCCGGGCTTGACGGTGCGGAACGGTCAAGACCGTTCCCTACAAATTTTGGCTCACCGTGGCGTATACGCCGTATACGTTAAAATTCTGAGCGCGGGCCCGTCATTCTGAGCGCAGCGAAGAATCCTCAAGACCCTTCGCTTCGCTCAGGGTGACAGCGCGGCGCTCCGCCAGGGTGCAGCGCGGCGCTCCGCCAGGGTGACAGCGCGGCGCTCCGCCAGGGTGACAGCGCGGCGCTTCGCTCAGGGTGGCAGCGCGGCGCTCCGCCAGGGTGACAGCGCGGCGCTCCGCCAGGGTGACAGCGCGGCGCTCCGCCAGGGTGACAGCGCGGCGCTCCGCTCAGGGTGCAGCGCGGCGCTCCGCCAGGGTGACAGCGCGTCGCTTCGCTCAGGTTGCGGCGCGGCGCTCCGCACAGGGCTGCGGCGCGGGCAATGATTTTGCGGCTGAACGCCGCGCCCGACCCCGCTTATCCATTTGTAATATATTTGTTATTGATTTTAACGCCGATCCGTGAGAAAATAAATCACAGGCACTGCAAGCAGGACTTTTATTTCAAAAAGGCCGCGCTGCGGCCGAATAATAATCCAGGGAGGGAACGTATTAATATGAAGAGAATGAAAACTGCAAGAAGGCTGGCGGCCATGCTGATAGTCGCCGCCATGACGCTCGGGGCGGCGGCGTTCGCCGTTTCGGCCGAGGATTTCAAGGATCTGAGCTATACTTCGGCGCAGTTTACCGGCGGCGGGAACGCCCTGTTGGGCTCGTACCCCACGGCGACCGGGATCGGCGGGCTTGACCAGAAGATATACACCAAGGTCATAAACGAGTACGCCGCGTATCAGAGCAGCACCTCTTTCAACGTCATCGCGCCCTCGTTCGGCGTCAGCTTTAAGCCCGCCAACAACGGCCAGTACGCCACGATCGTCCTGACTTTCGCGGGCGATCCCCCGTATGTGCCCGGCTCCGTGACCTACTACATCGACAAAACCGCCGCGAAAGAGATAGACAAAGCCGCGTATGACGCCGGCGTCGCGGCCGCCGAAGCCGCCCCCGCCACCGACGAGAAAGCCCCCGCGACCGACGAGACTGCCCCGGCCACGGACGAGACTGCCCCGTCTGACGGCGGCGCGGAAGTGGCCCCGGACAACGGCGGCGAGGACGTCGCCCCGCCGGCGGAGATCGTTATGGTTCAGCTTCGCCAGTACGCGGTGCCGCTGGGCTACGCTCTGGCCTGGGACGGCTCCACCAAGACCGTCACCGTGTCCATGGGCGATTTCTCGGCCACTATGGTGATCGGCGTGGACAAGTACACCGTGAACGGCGAGTCCGTCTCGCTCGGCGCGGCGCCGAAGATCCAGGACGACTTCACGATGGTCCCGCTTTCCTTCTTCGAGGAGGTTCTGGGCTGCACGGCCAGCGCCGACGCCGACGGCAACTATGTCATAACCCTCGCGGAGTAAGGTGTTTCGAACCGGTGACAGCGAGATACGAAAGGAAATACGAAAGGGCTCCCGGAGATTCCCCGGGAGCCCTTATTGTTTCTGCGTGTTCACCCGGCAAATTTCATGTCAGCAGCTTTCCAAAATCCATCCGGCTGCAGAGAAAACGGTGAATCACAACGGTATTGGTCAATTCGTCAAATTTATAGAAGACCATGTAATCCTCTATCACAATCTTTCGGAAATCCGGATAATCTTCGTACATTGGATACATACGCGGCATGAAGGCCAGGTCGAGAATGAGCTTGTCCAGTTTTTCAAAAATCCGGCTCGCTTTATTTGGATATTCCTCCAGGTAGTCAGCGGCCTCTATAACGTCAATGTAAAAACTCGACAAATACTCGATTTTACACCTCATACCCATACCGCTCTCTCAAAGGGGCGAAGATTTCCTCGTGCGTGTACCTCCTGGCGTCGGGGTCGGCAGCCACAGCCTCAGATTCCTCAAGTTTCTCCCGTATCCTTTGCTTCAGCGCATATTCGTCGCTCACCAAGTCAAACGGCATCTTCCCACCCCTGACCGTGGCCCTGACAAAGGCGTTCAACGCCGTTGTCATATTTATACCCATCTCCTCAAACATGACCTCGGCCCGCTCTTTCAGTTTTTGGTCCATTCTGAACGTCACGCTCGTGGTCATAATCATCACATCCTCTCTTTGTAAGTTATTATACGTCAAATAACTTACAAATACAACCGTGATTTTATCGCACAATCAGGCTCTTTCACTCCCTGCCCCCCGGCAGCCCGTAAACCGCCAAACTGACGTTCCTGTACCGAAAATCCGCCGACACGTCCTCCCCGAACCAGTCCGGCGGCGCGAAAGCCTCCGCGGCTTCCAGGCTTACGAATTCCACCTCCGCGGTCACAAGCCCCGAAAGCGCGTTTTTGTACACGTCCAGTTCCGCCGTCAGGCCGCCGCCGAGGGGGATCAGGTAGCGGGTCTTCTCCAGCGTTTCCGTCTCCGCCTTGGCCAGCAGCTTCGCGAACTGCGCGGCGGTCAGCGCCGTCTCGTATTCCTCCCGGGCGATCGTTCCTTCGCCCTTAACCGTCAAAAAGAAGTTTCCATCGCTCCTGCGGACGCGTATGACGGGATCCGTAGAGACGTACGCCTGGGCGATCGCGAGGGCGGGATACGTCTCCAGACGTTCGGGGAGGTTCTTTACCAGAAATTTTCTTTCTATTTCCATCGGGGTTTTATTCGGAGTTTTGCCGGACAACCGCATGCCGCGCCAACGCCCTTCGTCCCGGCTGATCCGCTTATTTCCGGGGCCGGTGTAATGAAGCATTATACACGAACGGAACTGAAAGCGGAACAGGTAATTTTCAATTTGCATTATAAAATTTTTGTTGCATAATTAGTAATCATGATGTATAATTATGATAAATATCTGCCGAAATGGGGCGTCTATATGCTGAACATCGGAATAATCGGCGCGACGGGCTACGCGGGGGCCGAGCTCGCGCGGCTTTTGGCTGGTCATCCTCACGTCAGGGTGAAGTTTCTCGGCAGCCGCAGCTACGCCGGCCAGAAGTTCGGGGACATATACGAGAATTTCCGCCCCGGCGGCAACGGCTCAGACGGCCTGGGCGGGGCGGTCTGCTCCGGCATAGACCTGGAGGCCGCGTCCGGCCAGTGCGACTGCGTGTTCCTCTCGCTCCCCCACGGGATCGCGAGCGCGGAGGTGACGGAGGGCGTCCTCTCCCGGACGAAAGTGATCGACCTGGGCGCGGATTTCAGGCTGTCGGACACGGCGGTCTATGAAAAATGGTACAATACGGAGCATAAGGGCGGAAAGCTGCTGTCCAAGGCGGTCTACGGCCTCTGCGAGACAAACAGGGAAAATATCCGGGATTCGCGGCTCGTCGCGAACCCCGGCTGTTACGCCACCTGCGCGATATTGGCGCTTTGGCCGCTGCTGGAGGCAAAAATCGTCAGCCCGGAGGACCTGATAATCGACGCGAAGTCGGGCGTCTCGGGCGCGGGCCGCGCCGCCGAGCTCGGGAGCCTGTTCTGCGAGGCCGACGAGACGGTAAAGGCGTATAAGATCCTTTCGCACAGGCACACGCCGGAGATCGGGGAGCAGCTCGGGATCGCGGCGGGGGGAAAAGTATCGCTGATATTCACGCCCCATCTGATCCCGATGAACAGGGGGATTTTGGCGACCTGCTACGCGAAACTGAACGGGAAGCGGTCTTACGGGGAAATCCTCGAAGCCTACAGGGCGCGCTACGGCGGGGAAAACTTCGTCCGCCTGACAAAGCCCGGGGTCTTTCCGGAGACGCGCTGGGTCAAGGGCTCTAACTTCTGTGACATAGGCTTTGCCGTGGACGAGGAAAACGGCTGGGTCGTCGCGGTCTCCGCCCTGGACAATCTTGTCAAGGGCGCGGCGGGCCAGGCTGTGCAGAACATGAACCTCATGTTCGGATTGGACGAGAGGACGGGGCTGGAGGCGATCCCGGCGTTTCCGTGCTGAGAGGAAGCTGGATGTTATGGATAATCGCCGGGAAATGTGCATAAATATACAATTATACGAGGAACTCTCCATGAACGCCCTCCCGGCGCTGCGGACGGTTCTGTATGACGGCTGGGTCCTCAGGTTCTCGGACGGCTACGGTAACCGGGCGAACTCGGTCAGCCCGATTTACGCCTCGTCGCTCCCGCCGGAGGAAAAGGTGAAAACCTGTGAGCTGATGTACGCCGCGTACGGCCTGCCGACTGTGTTCAAGCTGACGGAGGCCTCGCCGGAGGGACTCGACGGGTATCTCGCGGGGCTTGGATACGAGGCAGTCCGCCCCACGTTTTTGTACACGGCCAAACTGCAGGCGGGCCGGCGGGAGAGCGGATCCCCGGGCGGCGCCGGCTTCCCCGGCGAAAAACTACTCATAGCGGATTCCGTCGCCAAGGACTGGCTGGAGGACTGTTTCCGGCTCGAGGGTTTCGACGAAAAGACCGCCGCCACCGCCTCGGCCATGCTGTCTAACCTCCGGCACGGCGTCCTGACGGCGCGGGCGTTCGAGGGGGGAAAGGCGGTAGCGTGCGGATTGTGCGCGGTCGAGCGGAGGTACGCCGGGCTTTATTATATAGCCACGGACGCCGGGCACAGGCGGCGCGGCTTCGGTACGGCGATCTGCCGGGAGCTGCTGTCGGCGGCGGCGGAAACGGGCGCGAAAAGCGCGTATCTCCAGGTAATGGAAGACAACGCCGCCGCCCTGGCGCTGTATGAAAAGCTGGGGTTCGGGTTTTGCTACAGATATTGGTACAGAATATTAAGGCGCAGGGATTAATACCGGATGCAGAAAACATTTGCCGACGACGAGCCGATTCGACGAACGCTTCAGCGGCGAATCGGCGACAGAGGAGGCTAATGTTTTCGCACTCCGGTA
>WQUN01000099.1 GCA_009782085.1 Bacillota bacterium | reverse complement strand
GGTCGGATGTCTTTAGCTGAGATAATCGAAGCGATTATTAAAGCGGCGGGCTTGGTTTTAGCCTTCCTGACATACAAGACCAAAAAGAAATAACCGGCCCCCACTAGCCAAAGTGCGCCGGTTATTTCTCGTATGAGATATAAAGGCGAGCCTGCCGCCCTTGGCGGCGCGTACCCGGCGGAGTGGGCGTTCACGCGCCCTCTCCGTCTTTATTATGGCTATATATTACGGCATTAACCGAAAAAAGTCAATAAAAACCTTTCCCGCACAAATGGGGATCATATACGGCAAATTTTCGTAGTATATCATAGGAAAAACGTAGGGGACGCCCCCCCAGGGCGTCCCGTTGCTTGCGATTTCCCGACAACAGCGGGACGCCGCCCTCGGCGTCCCCTGCTGTATTATGGCGTGTCCCACGAAAATTTGCAGAAAATTTACTCAGAAAATTTGCCGCGCCCGCAAACTTTCCCTCTCTTGCGGCCGTACGCGCCGTATGGTATAATTTTACCCGCCTTGGTTGACGCTATAGCTATAGTATGGCGGAAGCACAGCGTCACGCCTTGGGAGGCCTATACATGAGCGCGAAGTCAGGCAAAAGCGAAATTCTCCTGGAAACCGGCACCAACGAGCTGGAGGTCATGGAGTTCACGATAGCGGACAGGAATTTCGGCATAAACGTCGCCAAAGTCCACGAGATACTGAGGTACTCGGACCATCCGGTCACCCCGATGCCGAATTCCAACCCGTTCGTCGAGGGCGTGTTCAAGCCGCGCCAAATGGTCATAACCGTCGTGAACCTGCCCGCGTACCTCGGCCTGCCGCCCTCCGACGGCGACAAGGACATACTGATTATCACAAATTTCAACAGCAACTTCACCGCGTTCCACGTGCATTCCGTCGTGGAGATCCACCGCATTTCCTGGCGGGACATAGAAAAGCCCGACCCCGCGATCTACAGCGGGCAGGAGGGGCTTGTCACGGGCATAGCCAGGAACGGCGAGCAGCTGATAACGATCATCGACTTTGAGCGGATACTCGCGGACATAAACCCCGCCGCCGGCGTCAAGCCGAGCGATATCGACAGGCTCGGCCCCCGGGAGAGGTCCGCGAAGCCGATCCTTATCGCGGAGGACTCGCCCTTGCTGGAGCGCATGATCACCGAGGCCCTGGACAAGGCCGGCTACGGGAACGTCACCGTCACGGCCAACGGCCAGGAGGCCTGGGACGAGCTCGCGCGGCTCAGGGAGCAAGGCGGCGACATAACCGACCGCGTGAAAATGGTCATAACCGACATAGAGATGCCCGTGATGGACGGCCACCGGCTGCTCAGGCAGATACGCGAGGACCCCGCGCTGAGCGTCCTGCCGGTCGTCATATTCTCGTCGCTCATAAACGACGACATGCGCCTGAAGGGCGAGAGGCTCGGAGCCACGGCGCAGATAACAAAGCCGGAGATCGGGGATCTGGTGGGGCTGATAGACCGGTTCATATTGGAATAGGGGGGAGTGTATCGACGTCCGCCCCGATCTGATTTACGAAACGTGCCCTGATGTAACAGAAACACGCCGATGATTCATATAATAATAAATATTGGCGTTGGCCGGAAATAAGGCGAATTGCCAAACAGTCAAAACATACGGTAGGGCGGGGGCTTGCCCCCGCCGGAAATTCCCGCGCGGCGCGGCGGGGGCAAGCCCCCGCCCTACATATGCGGCCACGACAAACGCATGAACATACAAATTTCAAAACGAATGTAGGGCGCGCCCTACAACAAAAGGAACTATTTAGTATTATCAATCTTATTTCCGACTAACACCACAAATAATCCAGAACAGGAGTGACGCCATGAAAGCCATAATTCTGGCCGCGGGGCTGGGAAAGCGGATGAAATCGGAGCTTCCGAAATGCTTACATAAGATCATGGGCCGCACATTGGTCGCGATGGCGGCGGACGCCGCGCGCGGGGCCGGGGCCGGCGAGATCGTCGTCGTGACCGGCCACGGGGGCGAGCTCGTCCGGGAGGCGCTGGGGGATTCCGTCTCCTACGCCCGGCAGGAGAGGCAGCTGGGCACGGGCGACGCCGTGCGCGCCGCGATGGGCTATATAAAGCCCGGGGAGGACGTGCTGATAATCTACGGGGACACCCCGCTTCTGACCGCCGGCGAGCTGAAAAAGGCCGCGGACCTGCACAAAAGCGGCGACAACTCTGTCACGCTCATCTCCGTCGTCCTGGAGGACGCCACGGGCTACGGCAGGGTCATCCAGAGAGACGGGGCGCCGGAGAAGATCGTCGAGCAGAAGGACGCCTCGCCGGAGGAGGCGCTGGTCAAAGAGATCTGGGGCGGCGTCATGGCGTTCAAGGGCGAGGCTTTGCTCTACGCGCTCCCGCTTCTGACCGACGGCAACGCCTCCGGGGAGTTCTACCTGACGGATACTATCGAGATCCTCCGCAAGGCCGGGCACAGGTGCGGGGTGTATCAAAGCCCGTTCCCGGAGCAGTTCATGGGCATTAACACACGCGTCCAGCTCGCCGAGGCGGCGGCGGTTCTGCAAAAATCGCGCAACGAGGCGCATATGCTCGCCGGCGTGACGATGACCGCGCCGTCCTTGGTCTGGATCGACAGCGGCGTGGAGATCGGGCAGGACACCGTGCTCTACCCCGGGGTCATGCTGGAGGGGGCGGTCAGGATCGGCAAAAACTGCGAGATCGGGCCGAACACGCGGATCGTGGGTTCCGAGATCGGCGACGGCGTCACCGTGTCGAACAGCGTGATCCTGGATTCGAGGATCGGCGGAGGCACGTCCGTCGGGCCGTTCGCGTATCTGCGGCCCCATTCGGTCATCGGCGAGCGCTGCCGGATCGGCGACTTCGTGGAGGTAAAGAACGCGGTGGTCGGCAACGGCTCCAAGGCGTCGCACCTGGCCTACGTAGGCGACGCCGAGGTCGGCGAGGGCGTCAACTTCGGCTGCGGCTCGATAACGGCCAACTACGACGGCAGGCGCAAGTTCAAAACCGTGATAAAGGACGGCGCGTTCATCGGCTCGAACACTAACCTCGTCGCTCCCGTGACCGTCGGGGAGGGGGCCTACATCGCCTCGGGCTCCACGATCACCGACGACGTGCCGCCCGGCGTCCTGGCCATCGCCAGGCAGCGGCAGGTCAACAAGGAGGGGTGGAAAAGGAAGTAAAACGGTTGCGATACAAATTGTGAGACATAATTTGTGATTAATATTAGCAAACGGGCAGAGCGGTCGGGCATGGAAGCCCGACCCTACAGTATATTCACAATCCGGCAAAATCGGCGTTTGTAGGGTCGGGGTTCTATCTCCGACCGCTTCCCGGTTCCATCCCCGGCCGATTTTACCACACCGTTAAATCATCAATTTGTAGGGCGGGGGCTCTACTCCCGCCGCCATAAACCCAGACGGGGGCTCTGCTCCCGCCGTTATAAACCCAGGCGGGGGCAGAGCCCCCGCCCTACTGTATTTTCCGGCATTTGTTCCTCCGTAACCCCTTTGAGTTCCCTCGGAAACTCGAAAGCCGCACCGGGACTGTCATTCTGAGCGATAGCGAAGAATCTTCCCCCCATTGTAACGGTGCAATTTTAGGATAAAGACCCTTCGCTTCGCTCAGGGTGACAACTGGGATTTATTGGTTTCCGAGGGTGCTCCCTTTTTTGTAATTCTAAGCGCAGCGAAGAATCTGATGTTTTGCCTGTTTAATACGAATCTCAGATTTATACTTCACAGGCGGAGCCGAAACTCCGAACGCTTCAACGGCGTTCTCGGCGACAGACTGTGAAGATTTTAATCGAGATTCGTTTAAGATCCTTCGCTACGCTCGGGAAGACAGATCCTTCGCTACGCTCGGGAAGACAGATCATTTTGTGAATGTAAAAAGGGGCGGATGCTATCCGCCCCTTCGAACTTGTATTTGCTATTTACTTTTTCCCCTGTTGCTGCTTGGAAGGCGGCTTCGCGGGGGAGGGCGCGGGGGCCTTTACCGGCGGCTTCGAAGAAGCGGGGGCGGCGGCCGGGGCGGGGGCGGCCGCCGGGGCCTTCGGCGCTTTCAGAAGAAACAGGACGGCGAACGCGACGGCGGCCGCCGCCGCGGCAATGTAAAAGGCGGCGTCCAGCTTGCCGGTGGAGTCCTTGATGAACCCGGCGGTATAGGAAAAGACGACCGCGCCCAGGGAAAAGCCGAACATGACGACGCCGTAGATCGTGCTGGCGTTTTTCGTGCCGTAATAGTCAGCCGAAATGACGGGGAAAACGCCCAGGAAGCCGCCGTAGAAAAAGCCCACGAAGGCGATGACGGCGAAGATGCCGTAGGAATGCGCGAAGACGGCGAAAAGGATGGACAGAGCCTCCCCGGCCGCCAGGATGAGCAAGGTCGTTTTGGAGCCGATTTTGTCCGACACGCGGCCCCAGACGATGCGCCCGAGCGCGTTGCAGGCGGAAATGATGATGACGCCGACGAGGGCGACCGAGGCGGTCATGTAAGGCTTGTCAGCCGGGCCCATGGCCAGGCCCTTCGCGTTCGGGATGACCATGAACCCGGCCGCCGTCGCCAGCATGAAGGCCAGGATGATCATGTAGAGCTGGGGCGTGCGCAGGGCCTCCCCCGCGGAAAAGTGCGACCGCGCCTTCGCCGGGTCCTTGGGGACGAAGCCCTTGGGGGCGAAATCCTGCGGGGGGTTGTTCATGAAAATGGCGCCTACGCCGCAAATGACGATGACCGCGCCGCCCAAAACGCCGATCGTGTGCAGCGCGTTTATGTTTCTCACGAGCGCCTGGACCGCGTATGTAAAGAAGACGCCGCTGGCCCCCAGGCCGGCGATGATGATCCCCGTGACGAGGCCGCGCCTGTCCGGGAACCATTTCTGGATCACGGCGATCACGTTCGTGTACGCCATGCCGCAGCCGAAGCCGCCCAAAACGCCGTACCCCAGCCAGACGAGGAAGGCCGTGGAGGGGTTCGCGACGGCCGCCAGGAGGAACCCGCCGCCCATGATGAGCCCGCCGACAGAAACGGAGACTCGCGGGCTTGTCTTCCTTGAAACGACCCCGCCGAACATTCCGCCGAACGTCAGCATGGCGAGCAGCAACGAGAACGCGAGAAGGGAATCCTTGCTGTTCCAGTTCAGTTGCTTCATGACGTCCGCGTTGAAGATGCTCCACATATACGCGATGCCGGAGCAAAGCTGGATGATGAATCCGACGACGACCTTTAGCCAGCGGTTGCTTTTGACCGCCTCCATAAAAATCCCCCCGTCCGTTTTTTGAATGGCAGCCCCATTATAACAGGGCGGTCTGCGATTGACAAGTGATGAAATAAAATACCATTAACTTCTAACGAGTTTCAT
>WQUN01000098.1 GCA_009782085.1 Bacillota bacterium | reverse complement strand
TGGCCCCAGACGTAGATGTTGCCGTCGCTGCCGATGAAGCGGCCGCCGCCGTTCGCGGCCGCGATGTCGATCGCCTTGACCCCCGCGGGCATATCCACTTTCTGCGGATAGTTCTGCGTGCCGACCTGTGTGACGGAATGTCCCAATATGATCGCGTTGTTGGGGTTGCTCGCGCCGCCCCAGGACCATATGTTCCCGTTGGTGTCCAGGGCAAGGCAGGTCGATTCGCTGGACGATATTTTCTTGATCCACGGCATCGGCACAAGCCCGCCGCTATCGTAGGCCTGCGTCAGCTGCACGGCTACGCCGCCGTCGCCGTTTATCGGCCGGCCCAGGTTTGCGGGATAGCTCCCGCCGTACCAGGTGTAGATCCGCCCTTCGTCGTCCAGGGCCAGAACGTGCCACGAACCGACCTTCACGTCGATGAAGTTGGCTTTTGTCTTCTGATTCGTGGACATCTGCGCGCTTGTTGTCATCTGGAACGGGGGAAGCACCGACACAAGCATCGTCAGCGCCAGCAGAAGCGCAAGCGACGGGCGGAACTTTGTCGGTATCCTCGCCTTCCAGTGTCCGCCTTGTTTCTTCGGGCGAACGTCGTTCAATAATTCTACCGTGTTAATGTTTGTGACCTCCTTTTCGCCGGTTGTGCCGGCGGTTGCTTTCTCCGCGGAACCGGAAACTGCTTTGTCTGGATATGAAGTTGAGCGCGACAAAACAGAAGCATAAAAGAGGTCTTGGAGAAAGCAACTAAAATGGTGAAAATGTGTTGCTGTGAAAATATGTTGCTGTTAAAAAACGATGCTTACGATTAAACTTTGAAGCGGTGAAACGTGTTGATAACAGGCCTTTCCGTGCTGATGAAATAAGTTGATCGGCGTTCGCGCGGCCGTCAGGCGGTTTTGCGTACCGTCTGGGTTCAGATCGTATGCCGCAAAAGGTTCAGCCAGTTCCAAAGCGTTGCCGGCGTCGGGCGCGAATCGTGCAAACGGCGCATATGCTTTCAGGCATTATGGCCCTGCGATGAATCGCCTCCCGGCGCGAAAACGCCGAGGTTGGCGCGCGAAAAAATACCCCCCCCCGGTTTGAAGGATCGGAACAAAGGATTGTATAAAATTTCTACCTCTCCCTTATAAGGTTAAGTAGAAACCAATACCGCTGTTGATGATTGATGCGGCGCCTGAGGAAGGCTGTAAGCTTTGACTAGCAGAGTTTGGCGATGTGCGCGATGATCGATTGAACATGACAGGTCTGTAATGTATAAATAGTCTAGTCCCGTCAGCAGCTAGCGTGTAAAGTGGAAAAAGTAGTTTTCCGCAATCTATGTATAATTCGCGTAAAGCTCTGTTTGTCGTGCTTCCGTATACCCGCTGTAAAACTATGTAAAATAATGGCTGCCAAAAAATGGCTGCAAGCTGTCACATGTCACTCGTTTAACTGCGCAAATCTCATAATAACTTATACGTGTTACATGTTACGTTAAACATTAAGCATTAAACATAAAACATGTTATTTCATCCATGTCACACATCTTGTACAATATTGTCAATAATTTTCGAAAAATGTATCCGCATGCCGATTGCGATTCGGAAAACCGCATTATCTGGGCGCCGCCGCGACCAGGATTTGAGAGACATACCGGTCGGGTTCGGAGACGCATATCTCGTCCAGCAGGTATATCTCGTATACCGGACCCTTCAGTTCATACCTGCGCTCTTTTATAAATGAAGATATTCTCTCGGCCGCGTCGCCGGCTTTACCGTAAAACCCCGTTTTGTACGCGACAAGGTAATTGCCTGCCGCGATTTCCGAGCCGCCGTGTGGGTTCATGGAGATAAAGCGCGAGGGTTGGCCCGGGTTTTTGAAGAAGCCGGCCGCGCTGTCGAAATAGCCGCCTATCGGATAACCCGGGTTGACGCCGTTTTGCGCGGCGTAATCGTGGAAATCCGTCAGCGGTTCGTAGACGGAGTCCGAAGCCGCCCAGTTGTTGACGGGCCCCAGGATGACCGGCGTCCGCTCCCTTTCCTCGACCGTTATGTCGTCGAGGTCCGCGAGCATTCCCTCTTCCATATATAAAAGGCGCTCATTGATGACCTGATAAGCGCCCTGCAGCCTATACAATTCGTTGTCCAGGATCCTGGCCTGATTCCGGAGCATGGCCCTGAGGTCGTCCGGCGTTCTGCGTTTGGCCAGTTCCTTGATTTTCGCGAGGGGTACCCCTAGATTCACCAGAGTATTGATATATTTCAGTGTGACCGACTGTCTGGGTATATAGTACCTGTATTGATTCTCACCGCGCCCCTCCGGCGAAAAGAGGCCGATGTGGTCATAATACCGCAGCGTGTACTGGCTTACGCCCGTCATCTGCGAAAACTGCTTTACCGTCATTGTGTCCCAGCTGCGCACGCGAACAACCGCCCGTCTTCTCTTTCTTATCATTAAAATAACCCGATGGGGAGTATATATACCTCTTACACATTATGGCACTTTTTGACGGATTAGGTGTTATTTGGTAATTATTTGGCATTGACTTAAAGTTTTAATAGGATTATCATGGTAAAAATCATATTGACATACTAACAGGTTTGCCTTGTTTTTCTGTTGCCGGACCGGAAAGCGGCGCATAAGACGGCTATATCGGAGTGCGAAAACATTAGCCTCCTCTGTCGACGTCGTCGGCAAATGTTTTCTGCATCCGGTATAACTAAACAAAGGACGGTGGATTGACACGGACAGCCGGGATATAGCCATTGTCGGCATTTCAATCTCCACTCCGGCGGGGAACAGCCCGGACGAATTCTGGACAGGCATCGCGCGGGGCGGGGACTTCATCACCGAAGCGCCGGAGAGTATCATCGACCCGTATCATTTCGGAGGCGTCCCGAACGGCGTCGACCGCTTCTATTGCAGGCGCGGCGGGTTTACGAGGGATCTCGCGGTGGATCCGCTCAGGTTCGGCATCATGCCGATAACCGCCTCCGGAACCGACCCCGAGCAGCTCGCCTCTTTGCTGGGAGCGGAGCAGGCCCTGGCCGACGCGGGGGTGTTCGAAAAGGGGACGCCGCTGCAAAACTGCAGCTTCATCATCGGGAGAGGCAGCTTCAGCGGCCTCATACAAATGCGCTCCATAAACATTATTCGCACAGCCTTGCAGGTGGTCGAACTTTTGAGACACACCTTGCCGGAGCTTACGGAGGCGGACCTGGAAAGGGTAAAGACGGCTTACCAGGCCCAGCAGGGCCGCTATCAGCCGGATATGGCCACGGGGTCTATGCCGAACCTTATCGCCTCGCTCGTGGCCAACCGCTTCGACATGCACGGCCCCGCGTACATAATCGACGCCGCCTGCGCAAGCGGGATAGTCGCCATAAACCACTCCATAACTTTGATACGCAGCGGCCAGTGCGACATGGCCGTGGCCGGGGCTATGCACGCCGGGCAGAGCCCGATGTTCTGGGGCGTCTTTGACATGATCGGCGCGCTCTCGCACAAGCAGGTGATCGCGCCGTTCAGCGAGGACGCGGACGGGCTTTTGTGCGGCCAGGGCGGCGGGTTCGTGGTGCTGAAGACCCTTCGCCGCGCGATAGAGGACGGCGACCGCATCTACGCCGTCATCAAGGAGACGTCCATCTGCAGCGACGGCGCGTCCGCGCACGTCATGGTCACCTCGGTGGACGGGCAGACGCGCCTGCTGGAGCAGACGTGGAAAATGGCCGGCATGGACCCCGAGAAGATCGGCTACGTCGAGGCCCACGGCACGGGGACCATCGCCGGCGACCGGACGGAATTGGCCACCCTTAAGAGGTTTTTCGGGGACAACACGCACCCCCCCGCCTACGTCGGCTCCGTGAAGTCCAACATCGGGCACCCGATGCCGGCGGCCGGCATAATCGGCGTCATAAAGACCGCCCTCGCGCTCTATTGGCGCAAGATCCCCCCTACGCTTCACTGTGAGCGGCCCCAGGCCGCCATGTTCGAATCGCGCTTTCTTCCGCCGCAGGAGCTCATCGACTGGGACGGCGAGAAACTGCCGCTTGTCGCCGGCGTGAACTCGTTCGGTTTCGGCGGGGTCAACGCCCACGCCATTATGACCGCCTACGAGCCGGAGCCCGGCGCCCCGTGCCAGAAGCGGAGGCCCTACTACGGCGCGGCCTATATGGTTTCGGCCAAGAACGGCCCCGCCCTCATAGAGAAGCTCAAAAAAGGCGATTTCACCGACACGGGCGGCGATTACAGGATCGCCATGCTCGACACGAGAGAGACCCGCATCAGCCAGGCGGTCGCCATAGTCGAGGCGGACGCGCCCTGCCGCGGCAGGATGGACATCTGGTTTACGAACAAGCCCATGCTTTCGGGCGGCGGGAAGATCGTCTTCATGTTCCCGGGTTACTGGGACGAGTGGCTGACGGAAACCGACAGCCTGTCCGAAGCGCTGGATTTGCCGCGCAACGGCGTGCGTCCCGCGGAAGCGGCTGAAAGCCCCTTTGGGATAGTCAAATACGTGTACAACACGAAGCGGCTGTGCATAGACGCGCTGGAAAAGCTCGGCGTGAAAGCGGACGTGTATGCCGGGTACAGCGTGGGAGAGTGGGACGCGGCGCGCCTGGCCGGAGTCATCGAGTGCGGCTTTGACGATTGGGCCGCGGCCCTCTCCGACTGGGACTCGACCAAGACGTACCCAATGGCCGTGGTAAACGGCGTCGATCGGCGGACGGCCGAGGCGTGGTGCGCGGAGATACCGGGTCTTTTTCTCCAGTGTGAAAACAGCGCCGGACAGGTGATGATGATCGGCGGGGAGCCGGCCATGGAGGTCCTGGTCAATATACTGAAAGAAAAAAACATATATCACACGGTCATACATAGGACGCCCTTTCACACCCCGCTGGCCGCGGGAATGACGCCGGAGCGGGGCGTGCTCCCCTTTGATCTGGAGATACGCGAGGGGAGCGTCCCGGTGTGGTCTGCCGTTTCGCTGGAACCCGTGCCGACCGGCAGGGAGGAGTATCTGCAATTCCAGGTCGACGAGCTGACAAAACCGGTCTATTTCCGGCAGTTGATCGAAAAGCTCTACGACGAGCAAAACGCCCGCGTGTTTATACAGATCGGGCTCGGCCCCCTCGCGGCCTTTGCGGAGGACACCTTGCAGGGAAGGGATTTCGGCGCGGCCTCTACCTGCTCAAACCCGCGCGCCTGCGCGGATCAGCTCCGGCGCGTCCTCGCTCTGCTGTTTGCCGAGGGGCTGAAAGTGGATCACAAGTTCGCGGGTGTGAACCCGGGATACCTGGTCGATCATAACCTGATGATTGTGCCGAACGCCGCGCCGCCTCTGATCAGGGAATTCCCCGAGCTGGACGAGGCCGTCCGGAAGCGCTACGGCGAGCTGGAGCCCGGCGGGGGCTTCGCGGCCGCGCCGGCGCGCGGCTACGCGAACCCGGTGGCGGCGGCCGCCGATGAAAACATACGCGACGCCATAGCCGTTCAACGCGAGTTGGCGAAGTTCTTCGCGCAGATCCCGTCCGCGGCCGTATCCGCTGCGCCTTCCGGGCCGGCCGTACCGGTCGCGGGGGAACAAAAACGGCCGCCCGCGAAGCGGGAGCAGTTCACGGAAATCATTCATATGACGCTGGAAGACCATCCGTACCTGTTGGATCACGCCATCGTGCGCCAGCCGAAGGACTGGCCGTTCCCGGAGGATCTCAACCCCATCGTTCCCTTTACTATGACGATAGAGCTTCTGGCGGAGATAGCCATGAAGCGGGCGCCCGGCAGGAAGCTCGTAAAGGTCGGCAACATGTCGGCCTATAAGTGGATCGGCGTGGAGAAGCCTCTGGATCTGACCGTCAAGGGGAAATGGATCGGCCCGGACACGCTGAGCATGGAGATCGTGGAGTACGCCCAGGCCGAATACACCTTCGGGGACGGGTGGGCGGAACCGCCGGAAAAGTATAAAGGGGACATAGATGTCGGCCGCGAGATCATGGAGCGGACGACGCCGGAAAAACTGTACAGGCTGGTGAGCTTTCACGGGCCGCTGTACCAGTCGCTGATAAGGCAGGACAGGGTCTGCGAGCGCGGGATGGTCTGCACGGCCGTGAAAATGCCGGGGAAGGGCTCTTTGCTCGATATAATGGGGCAGCAGCTGGGCCTGTTCCTCCACCTGACGCAGACGGACAACACGGTGTCTTTCCCTGTCCGCATGAGGGAGCTGGAATTCTACTCGGACATTTTCGACCAGGACGGCACTTTCGAGTCCACCGCGCTGATAACTAGGCTGACGGAAACCATGGTCTCCGGGGACGTGATCCTCAAGCGCGGCGGGAAGATATGGTGCGTGTCCAGGGACTTTGTCGCCCAGAGGTTCCACAGTACGCCGCTGCTCTGGAACGCGATACTGAAACCGCAGCGCTACATGCTGTCCGACGAGATCACCCCCGGCGTCTATCACTACAGATGCGATTCGCCGGAAAACGTCGTCGCTTTGCTGGCGATACGCTACCTGAACACCCGCGACAGGGCGGGGTACGACAGCCTGGAGACGCCGAGGCGCAGGCGCGAGTACCTCATCGGCCGCATCGCGCTCAAAGACGCGGCGCGCGCGCGCCTGACGGACGAAAACGGCGACATGCCCTATCCGATAGAATTCTGCGTCGTCCACGACGACAACGGCAGGCCGCGCCTGGAAGGCATCGGGCGGCTGGAGGGGAAAGCCGAGGCCATCTGCGTGTCGCTGTCCCATAAGAACAACGACGCGGCGGCCATTGTGTCTGACAAACCCGTGGGGATCGACCTGGAAAAAATCGAGGCAAAACCGGACGACTTTATAAACGAGGCCTTTACGCAAAGCGAAATCGAGCTGTTGAAAAAGACGGGCGACCCGGAAGACGTCATACGGTTCTGGGTGGCCAAGGAGGCCGTCGCGAAGATGGCCGGCGAAGGGCTGAGGGGCGATTCCAGGCGCTTCGAGGTCAGCGCCGCGAAAGACGGCGTCCTGACGGTAGGGGAGACGCGCGTTAAAACGGTCAAGATCGGCGCGGATCTGATCCTGGGGTGGACGATATAGCGTTCGTTCACGGTGGCGTATGAACCATTGAACAGCTATACTAAATACTAAGACTGAGTACCCACGGAAACTACTTTGTCATTCTGAGCCGTAGGCGAAGAATCTTTATGCCGCATAGCGTTTATGCCGGAGGTGAAAGATCCTTCGCTTCGCTCAGGATGACAGCGGGATGCAACCTTCGGGTTTCCGTGGAAACTCAGACTGTTCAGGGGGGTGGGGGCAATCCTGGAGTATCAAACGGAAAAACAGCACGCCAACAGGAAATATCACGCCATAGAGCGCATACATATGCTACTGGACAGGAACTCGTTTTCCGAGATCGGCTCCGGCATGGCGGATTACAGCCACTGCGCGGGCGGAAGCGGCGGCGGCGCCGTCCCCTACGACGGGGTGATTACCGGGCGGGGGAAGGTCAGGGGCAAGACAGTCTTTATATTCTCGCAGGATTTCACCGTAAAAGGCGGAACGATAGGCCGCCGGCACGGAGAGAAAATCGCGAACACGATCAGGCTCGCGATAACGGCGAAGTGCCCCGTCGTCGGCATCTACGATTCGGGCGGCGCGAGGATCCAGGAGGGCATCAACGCCTTGGCCGGCTGCGGCGAGATGATCTACTACAATACCTTGGCCTCCGGGTTCATCCCGCAGTTTTCCGTAGTGGTCGGTGCCTGCGCCGGGGCCGCCGCGTACTCCCCCGCGATCACCGATTTTATTTTCATGGTGGACAACGTCAGCAGCATGTTCGTCACCGGCGCGAGCGTCATCAAGAGCGTCACGGGGGAGGAGTGCACGAATTTCGACCTCGGCGGCGCGGCCGTGCACAATCGGACCTCCGGTGTGGCTCACAGGCGCTTTGGCAACGAGAAGGACTGCTTTCGCTCTCTGCGCGACCTGGTCGAGATTTTGCCGGCTTCCTGCGGCTCGAAGGAGCAGAGGACTGATTTTTACGTCGACCAGAACACGCCCCCGATAGAGGGGATTTTGCCCGTTGAGCGGCGCATGTCCTACGACATACGGAAACTGGTGAACGGGCTGATAGATGAAAATACTTTTTTTGAGATAGAGGACGAATACGCGAAGTCGGTGGTGGTCGGCTTCGCGCGGCTCTCCGGGGCCACGATAGGCGTCGTGGCGAACCAGCCCGCGGAGATCGGGGGCGTCCTGACATGCGACACCAGCGACAAGGCGGCGCGCTTTATCCGCTTCTGCGACTGTTTCAACGTTCCGATCGTCACCTTCGTGGACACGCCCGGCTATCTGCCGGGCATAGACCAGGAACACAGCGGGATCATCCGCCACGGCGCGAAGCTGCTGTTCGCGTATTCGGAGGCCTCCGTCCCGAAAATCACGGTAATCGTCCGCAAGGCCTACGGCGGCGCGTATATCGCCATGGGGAGCAAGCACATGCGGGCCGACTACGTCTACGCCTTCGAGGGCGCGGAGATCGCCGTGATGGGGGCCGAGGGCGCTGTCGCGATTTTGAACAAAAACGACCTCGACAGGCTCAGAAACCCCGGCGAGGCGCAGGCGTTTCTGGCCGAGCGCACCGCCGAATACGAAAAAAGCGTTATGACGGTAAGGATCGCCCGTCAGGAAGGGCTTATCGACGAGGTGGTCACGTACGATTCCCTGCGGAAGCGGATTTTTGACGACATAACGGCCCTGGGGGATAAGCGCGAAACCCAAAGCGTCCAAAAAAAGCACGGTAACATCCCACTATAAGAAGGAAACCCCGAAAACCCGCCGGGCCGCGGTTTTCGGAGGTTATCCGGAGACGAGGGCTATCGGATGGAATTGAAGATCACGGAAACGGTCCTGAGAGACGGCAATCAGTCGCTGATAGCGACAAGGCTGCCGCTCAGCCGGTTTGAGGGCATTCTGGACGCCATGGACAAGGCAGGTTATTATTCGCTGGAGTGCTGGGGCGGCGCCACGTTCGACTCGTGCATACGTTTTCTCGGCGAGGACCCCTGGGAGCGTTTGCGGGTCATCAGGCGCCTGGCCCCGAACGCGAAGCTGCAGATGCTCCTGCGGGGCAAGAGCCTCTTAGGCTACAGGCATTATCCCGACGACGTCATAAGGAGATTCGTATACAAGGCCGTCGAAAACGGCATCGACATCATACGCATATTCGACGCGCTGAACGACCTCGGCAATATCGCCGCATGCGTGGAGGAGACGCTTCGGTGCGGGGCCCACCCGTCCTGCGCGATTGCCTATACGGAGAGCCCCGTGCACAGCATTCCCGGCTTTGTGGAACTGGCGGTCAGGATGGAGGGCATCGGGGCCAAATCGGTCTGCGTGAAGGACATGGCCGGCATACTTTCCCCGATAAAGTCCTATGAATTGATCAAAACACTCAAGGAAAGGCTTTCCGTTCCCGTAGTTTTGCATTCCCACTGCTCCGGCGGCCTGGCCTATATGTCCTATCTGAAGGCTCTGGAAGCCGGCGCGGACGTTTTGGACACCGCGATTTCCAGCTTTTCCGGCGGCACGTCCCAGCCGTCCACGGAGGTCATCAACAGTGTGGCCGCCTCGTACGGATATGATTGCGGCCTGGACACAGAACGCCTCAAAACGATCAACGCATTTTTCGCCCCTTTGATGGACGAATACCATAAAGACGGTACTTTGAGCCTGAAATCGCTGCAGACCGACCCCGGCGTTATATACAGCCAGATACCGGGCGGGATGTACACGAACCTCATCAGGCAGCTCGCCGACCAGGGAAGCTCGGACAAGTTCGACGAGATCGTCAGGCAGATACCCGCGGTCAGGAAGGACCTGGGCTATCCGCCGCTGGTGACGCCGCTTAGCCAGATGGTCGGCACGCAGGCCATGATGAACGTCGTGACCGGCAGCAAATACGCGCACCTGTGCAGCGAGGTCATAAGCTACCTCAACGGCGAATACGGCTCCCCTCCGGGCGAGATAAGCGCGGAGGTCTGCGCGGGCGCCGAAGCCTGCAAACAAAAGAGCGTACAGCCGCCGTTTTCGTGGGAAGAGGTAAAAGAAAGGCTCGCGGACATTTGCGGCGACGACTGCGATGTTTTGACGTGTTTGATGTTCCCTCAGGCCGGAGAGAACTTTGTCAAAGGCAAAAACAAGGCCGGGGACGCCGGGAATAAGCCGGTTCGGGAGGGCGAGAAGGACGAGGCGCGTTTGGCCCAAAATGTCCCCCAGGGCAAAGTTTCCCGCGGCGGGATCTATTCCTGCCCTACGGACGTGGAGCCGGATTATGACAGTTTTGTGGATTTTGAAACGGCGTCCGAATCGAAAGCCAAAGACGCCAGCTATACCGTTTTCGCCGTTTTGCCGGGGACCGTCACCAAGGTTTTCAAAACCACGGGCGACGATGTAACTGCCGGTGAACCTCTGCTAATCTGCGAATCCATGAAAATGGAAAACCAGATCCTGTCGCCGGTGGCCGGAAGGCTCGCGCACGTGCATATCCGGATAGGGGATCGGGTGAACATGAAGGAGAGGCTTGTGGACATCGCGGTTTAAGAACCCGTAAGAACCGGCCTTGTTTTCCCTGTTTTCAAGGGAAAGTAAAATGAATACGATTTACGAAGCAAAACGGATACCGCTGGGGAGGGTATCCGTCATTCTTAGCTTACTTTTAGGGACGGCAGTAAATTCGTTTCGATCTTGGCCCATTGCGGCACAAGCATTTTGAACGTTCCATCGGCGAAAGCCGTACACACCTCCGACGTGACATAACCGTCGCTGATCAGTTGCTGAAGCGCGTACTCGTATTTATCGGTTTCGCCGCCATAATTGCGCTGGACATGATCGACGGTTTTCTTGAATGTGCATATAACGTTCCTGCTCTGCGCCGACTGAAAATTCTTAATCAGATTCATCGTATACACGCCAATGTCATCGTCGACGACCTCTATAAACTTAGACCATGTGGCGCATTCATTCAGTTGCTGGCTAAAGGTCTGTGTAATTCCATAAATCCCGACAATTTTATCCATAAATGTTCTCAGGAATGTGGCGGCAGAGGAAAAATGCCCGTCACCCGTAAAAAGTATAAATTGCTGAACGGCTGTGTTTTGTATGGTTTCCCGGTATATATGGTCCAACATAATGAAATCCGTGAAATCCTTCTTCGTTTCCAGTGTTTCATTGCCGCAATCGATTATGTCGCTTGTTATGGTTCTGATGCGGTTGCGTTCCTGGCTGATCTCATTTTTCGTGAAATCCCCAAACACCTTAATACTTTGGATCTTCCCGTATTGTTTTATCTCGTCCAGAATCCCACTTAAAACAGGCGACACCTTGAATATTTTTTTAAAGCTGATGAACAAATATTCATAATCAATAAACACAACTGTATTCAGCGTTTTAATCTCCTGAGGCGTCTTTTTAATATCCCTGAAGCTTAATTTCAATAAACATCACTCCTCCGACTAAAATCTCATTAATATAGTCCCCAGCCAAACACTATATTAGCATTATTTTATGCAACAATACTGCGTTTGTCAATGTTCATAATCAGTAATTATTCGCGTATTCCGCCGCGACTTCCGCCCACTTGAAAAGGTGCCCGGGTTTCCCCGCGACGGTGGAAATGTCCTTCAGCACGACGTCGAAGGAGCAGCCGTTTCTTTTGGCGGCTCTCCAGGTTCTGTCAAACTCGCCGCGGATAGTTTCCTCGTCGAAGGCCGTGCTGACGTAGGCCGGATTGTGCTTGACAGCCATTTCGTACCGGTTTTCGAGGATCTCCGCCGCGACGTCTATGTCCGACCAGGGCGTGATCGAGATTTTCCGCAGGTTTTTCATTTTCATGAGCAGGCGCAGCTTGTTGTCCAGCCTCTCGCAGCAGCCGTAGTAGACCAGACCGAACGGCGCGAGCGCTTCCAGCTGGTATTGCGTGTCGAATTCCTCCTGCATCGCGGGGGACACGTTGCCGAAAATCTGCGCCACCCCCCGGCCCCAGACGTTTTTCGGCTCTATATGGTCGTAATCGGCAATGGGCGGCAGGTCGTTTGTGAAGCCGGGGCTGCAGTGCAGCTCGGGAAGCTCAGCCGCGAAGAGATTGTACTTCACAGCCTCCCGAATACTCCGGATATACGCGTCGGTCAGTTTCCGGGCGATTTTGTGCATGAATTCAGGCCGTTCGATCAGGTCGTTCAGCAGATTGGCGACGCCGCGGTATTCGGCCACCTGATCCCATAAATTGTTATTCGTGCCATATTCTGTTCCCACGACCTGTACCGGCAGGATGTCGCCGATTGCCTCGGCCGCGAACTCCAACCGGCGCATGGTGTTCTCCCGGTTATAATAGCCTGGCGTCCAGACCAGCTTCTCCAGGTCCTCCTCATTCTGAAGAATGTCATGATATTCGTGAGAAAAAATATAGCCGCCCTCGGACTGGGGCAGCCGCGTTTCGTCTATCGGCATGGACAGGCGGCCGAAATTCCCGTCTTTATAGACAGGATAATAAGGCCGGAGGTAGTTGTCGCAGGGAAAATGCTTCTGCTCGAACAGCTTCGTCCGGAAGAACCACTCCAACTCCCGCATTTTCGCGTCCTCGCAGCGCAAATCCAGTTCCCCGTCCACGTTCATCTCGTGCCAGGGAATCTCATTGGTTAGAATGACCGGCCTGATCATATGCAGGTCGTTCACGGCTTTGTAAAGAGTAACCCTTTCCCTGTTTTTGTCGCTGTTCGCGATGTTGGCGTACCGCCCGGCCAAGTCCCGGATTATTTGCCTGTCCATATTGCCCTCCCTTGTCGATCAGTTTGAAATAGCGGTACATAGCCGATTCGTTTGAAACCGGGCTTCCCGCTGCAGCCGGATCACACCGGAGGCCGTGAGATTTGGCCTCGCTTTCAGCCCATCTCAAATCGACCGTATTGCTGGTTTTGCGCGGCGTCCTCAAACGCCAGGATGTTTTCCAGAGGCACGTCCGGCGTGATCTGATGCGTGGGCGCGACGACCAGACCGCCGT
>WQUN01000097.1 GCA_009782085.1 Bacillota bacterium | reverse complement strand
CTGAAAACTGAAAACTGAAAACTGAAAACTGAAAACTGAAAAAATCTAGTGCTTGACTATTATTTGGTCTATCAGGCCGTATTCCTTCGCCTGCTCCGCCGTCATGAACTTGTCGCGCTCCATGTCGGCCTCTATGACCTCGATGGGCTGGCCCGTGTTCTCGGCGTATATCCTGTTGAGCCGTTTCTTTGTCGCCAGGATGTTCTCGGCGTGGATGACGATGTCGGTCGCCTGGCCCGGCCTGCCCCCGCTGGAGGGCTGATGGATCATGATCTCGGAGTTGGGCAAGGCGAAGCGCTTGCCCTTCTGCCCGCCGGCCAGAAGGAACGAGCCCATGCTGGCGGCCAGGCCGACGCAGACGGTCTGCACGTCGGGCTTGATATAGCGCATGACGTCGTAGATCGCGAAGCCGGAGCTGACCGAACCGCCGGGGCTGTTGATGTAGAAGCTGATGTCCTTGTCCGGCGCCTCGGCCTCCAGAAACAGCAGCTGCGCCACCACGAGGCTCGCGGTGACGTCGTTCACCTCGTCGCTCAAAAAGATTATCCTGTCCTTCAAAAGCCGCGAATATATGTCGTAAGAACGCTCGCCCCGGTTGGTCTGCTCGATCACGTACGGCACAAGGCTGGACATAAAATCTCCTCCTTTGTTGTATATAGTGTATATAGTAACCTCGGAAACTCGAAACCCGCACCGGGACTGTCATTCTGAGCGATAGCGAAGAATCTTCCCCCCATTGTTACGTTGCAATTTTGGGATAAAGACCCTTCGCTTCGCTCAGGGTGACAAATAGGATTTATTGGTTTCCGAGGGTACTCGTATAGTCTATTCCTCAACCGCTTTTTCAACCACAAATTCAAAGGCCTTCCTGGTCAGGATATCCTGCTTTAGGCTCTTTTGCGTTTTGGCGTCCAGGCCCTTCAGGAACATGCCCGCGTCCACCTTATACGCCGCGGCGAACTTCGCGGCCTCCTCGGCCATGTCCTCCTCCGTGGCCTCGAGGCCCTCGGCCTCCGCGACCGCCTCCAGAGCCAGCCGGCTCTTCACCGTCTCCTCCGCCTGCGGCCTGTAGCGCTCACGCAAGGTCTCCTCGGTCATGCCGAAGTAGGACATATACTTCTCCGGGTCATAGCCGCGCTGATAGAGGCCGTCCATGTAGTTCCGGACGTAATCGTCCACCGCGTTCTCGTACATCGCCTCGGGGATGTTCGCTATCAGCTTCCCCAGCAAGGCGCGCATGACCGCGTCCTCTTTCTCGCGCTTCGCGCGGGCGGTTTTTTCCGTCTTTATCTTCTCGTAAATGTCCTTCCGGTATTCCTCGAGGGTGTCAAACTCGGATACGTCCTGGGCGAACTCGTCGTCCGCCTCGGGCAGCTCCCTGTATTTCACGTCCTTGACGGCGACGCGGAACACGGCCGGCTTCCCGGCGACCTCGGCGCCGTGGTAGTCCTCCGGGAACGTCACGCAAACGTCCTTCTCCTCGCCGGCGGACATGCCGGCAAGCTGCTCCTCGAAGCCCCCGACAAAGGACCCGGAGCCTATCGTCAGGTCGTGGTCCTTGGCCTCGCCGCCCTCGAACGGTTCGCCGTCTATATAACCGGTGTAGTCTATCGTCACGATGTCCCCGTTTTGGGCGGGGCGCTCGGCGGAGATGGTCCGCGCGTTCTTGTCGCGGTCGCGGTCCACGCGCTCGCCGATCTCCTCCTCGGTCGGCTCCGTGTCGGATTTCCCGTACGGCAGGCCGATGTAGTCGCCGAGAGAGACCTGCGGCTTCACGTAGACCTCGGCGACGAACACCACGCCCTTTTCGGCGTTGATCTCGGAGACCTCGATGCTTGGCCGCAGGACTATGTCCAGCCCGGACTCGGCCGCGGCGGCGTCATACGCCTCCGGCAGCACGCGCTCGACCGCGTCCTCGTAGAACACGCCCTTGCCGTACTGTATCTCTATCATCTTCCTGGGCGCCTTGCCCTGCCTGAAGCCCTGGATGAAATATTTGCCTTTGTTTTTCTGATACGAAAGCTCGCAGGCTTCCTCGAATTTCTTCGGTTCCGCGCAAAAGGTGAGCCTGTATTTGCACTTGGACGTGTCTTCCTCGACGCGTTCGACTTTTTCGACGACTGACATCCGCTTGCCTCCCGAATGGAATCTGATTGTCGTTTCGTTTGAAATTGAGCGGCTCATTTCAAATCGAAACGACTATGGGCAACTTCTGAAAACCCCTTTTTGTCATTCTGAGCGCAGCGAAGAATCTAGTGTTTTGGCTGTTTAAGTTCCTTCGCTTCGCTCAGGAGGACAGTTTATAGAGGTTTACTGTATATGTTCTGTGATTATAACACAGCGTTTCGGAGACTGCAAACATTTGGCCATAATATTTCATTTTGTCAGAATATTTCAATTTCAGTCTCGGTCCCGTCGACCCTGGCGTCGGTGTTGTTCTCGATGAAGGCCGCGACGCTGCGCACCATGTCCTCGGCGTGGCGGCCGCCGTTCGAGACGCAGGCGAAGCCGACCACGATGCGCTTGTGCTCGTCCATGTCCTCGATCTCGGCGATGGAGACGTTGAACCTGTGCTTGGTCCGCTCGACGATGCCCTTGACAACGCTTCGCTTTTCCTTGAGGCTCGTGACCCAGTCCGCGGTAAGATAGAGCTTGCAGGCGCCGATGTACATGGGGACACCCCGGATATTTAACGGATTTTGTTTAACGGATTTATAAAATTGAGTCATTATAACGTGCATCGGCATGACAGGCAAGTATTTTCTCCTTGTGATTTTCCGCCCGATAAGCTATAGTAAAACAAAACAACCAAAAAACACGCAAAAAATTGAAAGCGGGTAGGATTATGGCTCAAATAAAACTGTTCACGGACAGCTCCGGCGACATGCCGCTGGAATTTTACGCCGAAAACGACATCGGCGTGGTCCCGTTCTACACGACCTTTGACAAGGTCAACTACCTGAAAGAGATCGTCGACCTGTCCCCGGCGGATTTCTACGTCCGGCTGAAGGAGGAGAACGCGATCCCGTCCTCGTCCATGCCGTCCGTCGCGGACTACGCCGACGCCTTCCGGCCGGCCCTGGAGAAGGGGATGGACATCTTCTGCGTGTGCCTGACGGCGAAGTTCAGCGGCTCGTTCCAGAGCGCCGCGACGGCCGCGGAGGAGCTGAAAGAGGAGTTCCCGGAGCGGGAGATCATCGCGTGGGATTCGATCCAGGCCTCCGGCGGCCAGGGCCTGGCGCTGTATCAGGCGCTGAAGATGAAGAACGCCGGGTTCACCGCGCCGCAGATCGCCGCGAGGATGGAGGAGATCAAGGAAACGGCCAGGGTGTTCCTGACCATCGACCAGCTCAAATTCCTCCAGAAGGGCGGGCGCATCGGGAAGCTGAGCGCGTTCGGCGCGCTGCTTCTGCAGATCAAGCCGGTCATCACCCAGCGCCAGGGCGAGCTTAACCCGGACGGCAAGGTGCGCGGGCGGCAGAAGGCCGTCGACCGCATCGTCGAAATGGCGGAGGAATATACCAAAAACGCCAGGGAAGACTACGACGTCGCGGTCGTCCATTCGGACTGCGCCGAGGAGGGCTGGGCGCTGCAAAAAAGGCTCGTTGGCCTCGGCTACGACATGCGCTTCCCGATTTTGCTGCTGGGCGTGTGCATCGGGACGCACACGGGGCCGTCGCTTCTGGGCATCGCGCTTATCAGGAAATACGACAGATAAGAAAATCAAGGTATTAGTCAAAAATAAGGTAGAATTGCCAAACAGTCAAAACATACAGTAGGGCAGGGGCTTGCCCCCGCCGGGAACGTCGTTTCGTTTGAAATTAAGCTTCAAACTTCGCGCGAAACGCCCCTGAACAACAGTCGTCTCGCGCTCGTTTTCAGCTCATTTCAAATCGAAACGACTATATGACCGCATGGCGCGGCGGGGGCAAGCCAGACTGCGCAAAAACCCAAAGAAACGGGCGAACAAGGCTAGAAAACCCGTCCGAGAAATGGTATAATGGAAACGAAGGGGGCGGGGAAAATGACAGGCTACAAAAAGGGTTGGGAACGGTACCAAGGGACGTTAATACCAATAACGCCGGACGACTATATAGGCGAAGAACATGAGTGTCGTGTGATAGACGCATTTGTGGATAAACTTGATTTGGCGGCGAGAGGGTTCACGCATACACAACCGCAAGAAGTGGGGTGTCCGGCGTACGCGCCCGGAGATATGCTGAAACTGTACCTTACGGATACTTAAACAAGGTACGCTCATCGCGGCGGCTGGAGCGGGAGACGCAACGCAACATCGAAGTGATGTGGCTGCTAAACAGCCTGACGCCGGACGACAAAACGATCTGCAATTTCCGGACGGACAACGCGAAGATATTGAAGGAAGTATTCCGTGATTTCAACAAACTGTGTCTGAGCTGGGGCTTGTTTGGCCGTAAGATAGAGTCGTATGACGGGACGAAAGTGAAGGCGAACAACTCGCGGAAGAACTGTCACACAAAGAAGGAAGCGACAGAGAAACTGGCGAAACTGGAAAAGCGGATCGCGGATTATCTGAAGGAACTGGAAGAAAACGACCGTGAGGAGGCGCAAGAGCACAAACCCGACCGAGAAGCGGCGGCAGCGCTGTTAAAGAAGCTGAACGGGCAAAAGGAGAAGCTTGAGGACATTTTGAAGCAAATCGATGGAAACGACGGTGCGGCGGTCTGCAAGGTAGATCCTGAGGCGGAGCTGATGAAACAGGGGGGCGGGAAAGGCTTTGCGGTGTGTTACAACATACAGACGGCGGTGGATGAGAAACACAAGATGGTAGCAATCTTTTTCAGGTCAGCGCAGACTGCCTTTCTGTCTTTATACGGCACGAATTTTGTGGAATTGCGTATCTGGTGAACTATGCAAAGCTGCTGTTTAGTCTTTACCAACATCTCACAATATCAAAAACCCGCCAGACCAAGACAACAGAGTAAGAATCACCCACCCGTTTCATCCTGAAAACGGCAAATCCTATGAATACGTCGAGCGGATACAGTCCAAGTTTGGCGACCAGGTGAGATGTTTGGATGAACAGGGGAAGCTCCGAATATTCCCAATCAACATAACTAATCTCTATATTCCGGCCACTTTTGCGAACACAGAAAAAGATGGCTGTGTGACATCAGTCGACGACTTATTGTCTTTGAAGGAACTGGTAGAGTCTTTATCCTGGGTTTGACACTTCCCGCCAAAGAAAAGGCGCAAACAAGGGAAAGCATCGATGAAAAAGCGCTGGTTTGTCCCTACAGGCATGTTTTCCGGCCGTTAAAGGGGTCGTAACCGAGCGATTGCAACGGGTTACAAAAATGACATCTGATACGAATCTCAGATTAAAACTTCACAGGCAGAGCCGAA
>WQUN01000096.1 GCA_009782085.1 Bacillota bacterium | reverse complement strand
CATGCACGACATGGTCAAGGAGGGCCTGCACAACAAGCTCTACCGTATGCCTGAGGACGCGCAGGTGAAATTGCAGGAAACGCTGCAGAAGATCATAAACGAGGGGTCCGGGGGGCTTCTCTGCATAATCCTGTAAGGCGGAGGTAAAATTCTTTTCGTACTGCGGATCGGTATAACACGTGCAAGGTATTGCGGCGGGCGCATACCTTGCACTTTTTTTGCGCTTTTTCTGTTTTTCGTTTTTTTAACGGATTGTTGAACTATTCGTCCGTTAATGATAGAATTTTAGCGACACAAGCGAACTATACTGGATAACCGCGGAAACTAGAGCCTGGAGCCTAAAAAAAACCTTGCGGAAACCGAATAAAACCGAAAGAAGGGCCCATATGTTTCCATCCCGCCTTTACCCCGGCGACGCGGTCGGCGTCATCTGCCCGAGCCATATCGCCGGCGAGGCCGATTACCGAAAAATCGCCGGGTCTGTCGAGAATCTGGGGTTACGCGTCAAACTCGGCGAGAATATTTACAAGGACACCTACGGCTATCTGGCCAGCGAGCAGGAGCGCGCCGACGACCTGAACCGGATGGCCGCCGATCCGGAAGTGAAAATGGTGCTCTTCGGAGGCGGAATGGGCGCGGCTGAAATCCTGCCGCTGATCGACTATGAGTGCATCCGCAGGAACCCGAAAATCTTCGCGAGCTACAGCGACGGCACGTTCATATTGAGCGCCGTCCATGCGAAGACCGGCCTGGTCACGTATTACGGCCTGGGCGCGGGCGAGTTCCGCGATCTGAGGTACTATGATTACACCCAGTTCGCCTCGCATTTTTTCGAGGGGCGACGGGCGGAAGCCCTGAAAGGCGGCGGGAATTGGCGCGTGCTTCGGCCGGGCGCGTGCGAAGGGATGCTGACGGGCGGCTATGCGGCGATCTTTGCCATGCTGCTGAACACGGAGTATTTCAGTTATGACCCGTTTCGCAAATACATCCTCTTTCTCGAGGATCATGTGAAATTCAGCGGCGTCGCCGCGGTCAGCGTCTGCATTTCGGCGGTGGAACGGAACCCGTTCATCGAAAATGTGGGCGGGCTGATCTTCGGCTGCTACGCCGACGACGTCCCAGGGGACCTGCTGAGGCGGCTCCAACGCTTCGGGGAAAAGCACGGTGTGCCGGTGGTCTATACCGAGGATTTCGGGCACGGCGTCAGGCACTCCATACTGCCGATAGGGATAAAGGCGGAGCTGGATACGGGGAAGCAAACGCTGGGATTTCTTACAGGCCAGTAATAGCACAATTCTCAAAAGTTCGTATCAATGAGGCATCTCATACGCCTTCCTCCCGGCGCATTTGCATGATCAGCCCGACGATGTTGTCATCGGAATACAGTCCGGCTTTTTCAGCTTCGCCTTTCATAGCTTCCTGGAATTGCCGCAGTGCGAAAACAGCCGAGTTCATGAAAATAATGTGGTGACCCCTATGTCCTACCTCCGTAAATACTGGACCAAATACAAATACCTTTTCCTACTCTCCGTGTTCTGCGTCTCGTGCGAAGCGGTCTGCGACCTGCTCCAGCCGCGCTTCATGTCGCGGCTGATCGACTACGGCGTGGCGAAGGGCGACCTCGCGTTCGTCGTGCACACCGGGCTTATCATGCTCGGCATAGTCGTGGTCGGCGCGTGCTTCGCCATGACCAGGAACATCGCCGCCTCGCGGGCCTCCCAGGGCTTCGGCAAGGACATGAGGCACGATCTGTTCGTGAAGGTGCAGTCCCTGTCGGTGGAGGAAATGGACAGGTTCGAGGGCGGCTCGCTCGTCACGCGCATGACGAACGACATCACCCAGCTCCAGAACTTCACCAACGGCATGATGCGCATCTTCTTCAAGGCGCCGATCATGTGCGTCGGCGCGATAATCATGGCCGCGACGCTGAACGTCCGCTCGATATACATAATCGCGCCGGTCGTGGCGGTCGTCGGCTTTGTGATAGGCGTCAGCATGAGGCTGACCTATCCGCGGTTCGCGCGGGTGCAGCGCGCTTTGGATAAGCTCAACACCACCATGCGCGAGTACCTGGCGGGGATACGCCTCGTAAAGGCGTTCCGGCGCTTCGCGGAGGAGGAGAAGCGGTTCTCCGCGGCCAACGAGGCGCTGACGGACAGCACCGTCAGGGCCAACCGCGTGCTGGCTATACTCTCTCCGCTGATGACGCTCACGGTCAACGCCGGCGTCGCGGCGATCGTGTTCTTCGGCGCGCGCTGGATAGGAAAGGGCGACATGCAGGTCGGCGACATTACGGCCTTCGTCTCATACATGACGCAGATCCTGACGAGCCTGGGCACCATATCTAACGTCCTGAACCAGTTCGTCCGCGTCAAGACCTCCAACGAGCGCATCCGCGAGGTCATGGGCATTAAAACGGCCGGCGCCGTCCCGGAACCGCCGCTTTTATCCGACGGGACCGGTCACGAAGGCGCCGCGCATATCGAGCCCGACGGCGCTGCGCATGTCGGGTTCGGCGGCGCTGCGCATATCGGGTTCGGCGGCGCTGCGCATATCGGATTCGACGGCGCGGCGCATGTCGAGCCCGGCGGCGCGGCGCATATCGGGTTCGAAGGCGCGGCGCATATCGGGTTCGAAGGCTCTGCGCATATCGAGTTAGACGGCGCTGCGCATATCGAGCCCGAAGGCGCGGCGCATATCAAGTTCGACGGCGTGGGCTTCGAATACGCCGGCTCCACCGGCCAGGCGGCGCTCGCCGGGCTGAGTTTCAGCCTCGAAAGGGGCGGGACCCTCGGCGTCATTGGGCCGACTGGTTCCGGAAAGAGCACCCTCGCGGCGCTTCTTATGCGCTTTTACACGGCGACGCGGGGCGAGATACGCATATCCGGCGTCCCGATAGACCGTATTCCGGAGGACGTCCTGCGCGGCCGGACGGCCATCGTGCCGCAGACGGCGGCGCTTTTCACCGGGACTATCAAGGACAACATCCTCTGGGGCAAAGAGGACGCCGGGGAGGCCGAGATCGAGGCGGCGGCCGGCGCGGCGGAGGCGCACGGCTTCATTGCGGCCATGCCGGACGGCTACGACACGGTGATCGGCCAGAGCGGGGTGAACCTGTCCGGCGGCCAGAAGCAGCGCGTCTCCATCGCCAGGGCGCTGATACGCGAGCCGGAGATACTGGTGCTCGACGACTGCACCAGCGCCCTGGACGTGATGACCGAGGCGCGCGTCAAGCGGGCGCTGAGGCGGTTTTCGGAGCATATGACCTGCGTATTGATCACCCAGCGCGTGAACACCGCCATGAACTGCGACAGGATCCTGGTGCTCGACAGCGGGAACCAGGCCGGCTTCGGGACGCACGCGGAGCTGATGGAGACTTGCCCGGTTTACAGGGATATCTATATGTCGCAGATCGGCGGGGAGGCGGTATAAATGGCGGAGCCCCAGACAAAGACCACCGTCACGCCCCCGTCGATCGGCGGCCCCAACAGGCCCGGCGGCGGCATGGGCGGCGGCCCCGCCGGAAGGTTCGCGCCGCGCGAGAAGGCCAAAAACGCGCGCGGAACGTTCCGGAAGCTGCTGCGCTTTTACTTTACGGAGGGCAAGTCCCTTTTCGTGGTGATGGTCCTTCTGGCCGCAGACGTCCTGATAAACGTGCGGGTCCCGCTCTATATCGGGAGGGCCGTGGACGCGGCGGCCCCCGCCGGAAGCCTTGGCGGGGCCGATCTCAGGCTGGCTTACGCCTGCGTGGCCGCGCTCGCCGCGATATACTTCGGGGACTGGGCGCTGAACGTCATACAGGGCCTTATCATGAACGCGACGTCCCAGCGCATAGTGCGGACGCTCCGCAAGTCGCTGTTCGGCAAGTTCCAGAAACTGCCGCTGACCTACCACGACGTCCACACCCACGGCGAGCTGATGAGCCGCGTCACCAACGACGTGGACAATATCAGCGCGACCATCGCCCAGACGACTACGCAGCTTATCGTTGCGGCGCTGACTTTCTTGGGCACTCTCTACATGATGCTGCGGCTGAGCGTCCACATGACCTTGGCGGCCCTGGTCACGGTTCCTCTGGTTTTCCTGCTGACGAGAACCGTCGCGGGAAGGTCGCGGAAGCTCTTCGCCGGGCAGCAAAGGGAGCTCGGGCGGCTCAACGGCGCGATAGAGGAGGACATCGGCGGGCAGAAGATAATAAAGGCGTTCAACATGGAAAACAAGATAATCGAACGCTTCGACAGGACCAACGAGGACCTGTGGCGTTTCGCCGTCCGCGCGCAGATATGGTCGGGCACGCTGATGCCGTTCATGAACGTCATTTCCAACTTCGGGTATGTGTGCGTGGCCTTCGCGGGCGGCGTGCTGGCGGTCAGGGGGATCATCACCATAGGCGTGATCGCGAGCTTCGCGGTCTACTCCAGGCAGCTCACTTACCCGCTCAACAATATCGCCGGCATGTTCAACAGCCTCCAGTCGGCCCTCGCGGGCGCGGAACGCGTGTTCGAGATACTGGCCGAGGCCGAGGAGCCCGGCGACGCGCCTGACGCCGTCGACATCGGCGTCCCGCTGGGAGGCGTTCGCTTCGAGAACGTCACGTTCGCCTACGTGCCGGGGGTGAACGTGCTGAACGACGTGAGCTTCGAGGTCAAGCCGGGGCAGAAGGTGGCTTTGGTCGGCGCGACGGGCGCCGGCAAGACGACGATCGTAAACCTCCTGACGCGCTTTTACGACGCGACGGGCGGGACGGTCTACATAGACGGCGTGGACATAAGGAAATACAAGCGGGACAGCCTCCGACGCGCGTTTTCGGTGGTGCTTCAGGACACGTGCCTGTTCACGGGCACCATCGCGGACAACATCCGCTACGGCCGCCCGGAAGCCACCGACGTGGAGGTCGACGAGGCGGCCAGGGCCGCGAACGCGGACGTGTTCATCAAGAGGCTTAAAAACGGGTACGACACGGTGGTCAGAGGGGATTCCGACACTCTGTCCCAGGGGCAGAGGCAGCTTCTGGCGATCTCGCGGGCGGCGCTCTGCCGCGCGCCGATCATGATCCTGGACGAGGCCACGTCCAGCGTGGACACGCGCACGGAACTCCGCATCCAGGAGGCCGTCCTGCGCCTGACCGCCGGGCGCACGTCTTTCGTCATTGCCCACCGCCTCTCGACCATCCGCGACGCGGACGTGATAATGGTCGTCAAAGACGGACGGATAGAGGAAAGCGGCTCGCACGGGGAACTGCTGGAGAGGAACGGGCTTTACGCCCGGATGTATAACAGCCAGTTTGAAAAGGCGTAGTACAAAGGGCAACCTCTATAAACCCCTTTTTGTCATTCTGAGCGCAGCGAAGAATCTTTTGTTTTGGCTGTTTAAGATCCTTCGCTTCGCTCAGGATGACAGTTTATAGAGGTTGCAAAAGGAGGGGATTTGGCGTGAGTGAGATTAAGTGTCCGAACTGCGGATATGTGTTCAAAATCGACGAAACAGGCTACGCGGACATCGTAAAGCAGGTGCGCGACCAGGAATTCAACAGGGAGCTCGAAAAAAACGAGAACGATTACAGGGAAAAGCTGGAAATTGTCGTAAAAGCCGTCAAGGCCGAAAGCCAAAACGAGCTTTCGGCCGGTCTGGCCGACAAGGATTTTGAAATCGAAAAGCTCAGGGCCGAAAAAGACGTGTCGCTGGCAAAACTGGAATCTCTGAAAAACAATGAGCTGACGGAGCTGAAGCAAAAAATCGCCGCCTACGAGGCCGACAAGCTGCTCGCGGTCGCGGAAGCCGTAACGGCGGCCGAAAAAGAGCATGACAGTCTGGCTTCCCTGAAAAATGCGGAGCTGGCGGAGATGAGGGAAAAAATCGCCGCCTATGAGGCCGACAAACTGCTCACCGTCGCGGAAGCCGTATCGGCGGCCGAAAAAGAGCGCGATAAGCTGATTTCGGCCAGAGAAGCGGAGCTGGCGGAACTGAGGGAAAAAATCGCCGTATCGGAATCCGAAAGCAAACTCGCCGTCGCGGAAGCCAGAAGAGAAGCCGAAAAAGAACGGGACAAACTGCGCATGGAACTAAGCGTCAAGGACTCCGAAATGAACCTTCAAATCAAGGTCCGCGACGATTTGATCGAACGATATAAGGACATGAAGGCGAAACTGTCCACGAAGATGGTCGGCGAAACGCTCGAGCAGCATTGCCAGAACGAGTTCAACCGCGTCCGCACCATGAGCTTCCCGAACGCGGAATTCCGCAAGGACAACGACGCGAGCTCCGGCAGCAAGGGCGATTTCATCTACCGGGAAAGGGACGGTTCCGGCGATGAGATCATTTCCATCATGTTCGAGATGAAAAACGAATCCGACGCCACCGCCGCGAAGCATAGAAACAGCGATTTCTTCAAGGAGCTGGACAAGGACCGCCGCGAGAAGAAATGCGAATACGCGGTGCTGGTTTCGCTGCTGGAAGCGGACAACGAGCTGTACAACTGCGGAATCCTCGACGTGTCTTATGAATATCCGAAAATGTTTGTCGTACGGCCCCAGTTTTTCCTGCCCATAATCGGCCTGCTGCGCAACGCCGCGCTGAACTCGCTTGTGTTCAGGGCCGAGCTGGCCGCCGTCAGAAACCAAAACCTGGACGTCTCCAGGTTTGAAACTCAGCTGAGTGATTTTCGGGATTCCTTCGGCCGAAACTACAGGCTAGCCTCGGAGAAATTCGCGGAGGCCATAGCAAGCATAGATAAGTCGATTGAACAGCTGCAAAAAACAAAGGAAAATTTGCTCGGATCGGAAAATAATCTCCGTCTGGCGAACGACAAGGCCGAAAAACTGACCGTAAAAAGATTGACGCGCAACAATCCCACAATGGCGGCGAAATTCGCCGAGTTAAACTCCGGGGAGAGCGAAGGCGACTGACGGAGACTGAAGGAGTGAGAGCGAAGGCGACTGACGGAGACAGAAACATTTGTACCCAAAACAAAGTCGACGGGTTAAGGACATTCACGTTTATGACGCTGGAACCCAAAAGGGGCGCGCCGAGCGCGCCCCTCATCACCATAATGAGTTTCCGAGGACACTATAACATTCCCTGTCCGTTCCGTTTGCTTTACGCCCCATAAGGGGTGGAATACCAAAGTCAACAGGTTAAGGATAAGCCTACGGGTTGTTCGGTCGGGAATGGAACCCCGACCCTACGTGGAATGCGGCTTTGTAGGGGGCGGCTTCCTGTTGACATTATACCGGAGCCGTCGCCGATTCGCCGCAGAAGCGTTCGTCGAATCGGCTCGTCGTCGGCAAATGTTTTCTGCATCCGGTATATACCGCTTAACCACATATATCTACAACGGAAATGTCGAAACAACCCAGCGTCTGCAAGGTTTTTTCTAGGCTCCAGGCTCTAGTTTCTGCAGTTATCCAGTATAGGTGGAATACCCGGCCGTGTTCGTATTGAAATGCCGGATACCGCCGTCCGGGCTGGTGTTGATATAGGCCGCCGTAGTGCGCCGTGTTGTTATAGGCCGCCGTAGTGCGCCGTGTTATTATAGGCCGCCGTAGTGCGCAGTGTTGTTATACGCAGCGCCGTAGCTCACGCGGTTGACGAACGGAACGCTTTGCCCGGAGGGATACGCGCCGTAGTGCGCGGCGTTGTTATACGCCTGCGAATCGCTCGCCGCGATGCCCGCGCTGTTGCGCATGTTCCCATACGCAGCCGTGTTGTTGTAGGGGTACGTTCTGTTCGCGGCAAATCCCGCGTTGTTCACAGCAAATCCCGCGTTGTTCACGATTCCGCGGTGCATGGCGTTGTTGGTCTGTGAGTCGTGCGCCGAGACGCCAGCGCTGTTGCGCATGTTGTCATACGGCGTCCAGCTGCGGCGCATTCCCGCGCTGTTCGCCGCAAACCCGGCGTTGTTCACGACGCCGTAGGGCATGGCGTTGTTATACCGGTAAGCGCTGTTCGCCCCAAAACCCGCGTTGTTATTCAACGCGCCGTAGGGCGTGGTGTTGTTGTACAGGTTGGCGCTGTTCGCCCCAAAACCTACGTTGTTATTCATTGCGCCGTAGGGCGTGGTGTTGTTATACAGGCTGGCGCTGCTCGCACCAAAACCCGTGTTGTTATTCAACGCGCCGTAGGGCGTGGTGTTGTTATACAGGTTGGCGCTGTTCGCCCCAAAACCCGCGTTGTTATTCAACGCGCCGTAGGGCGTGGTGTTGTTATACAGGTTGGCGCTGTTCGCCCCAAAACCCGCGTTGTTATTCAACGCGCCGTAGGGCATGGTGTTGTTATACAGGTTGGCGTTGTTCGCCCCAAAACCTACGTTGTTATGCATTGCGCCGTAGGGCGTGGTGTTGTTGTACAGGCCCGCCGCGCGCGCGTTGGCTATCAGCCCGCGGTGTATCGTGTCGGCGTTGTAGGCCAGGCGACGGTTCTGATCGTTCCAATTTGCGTTCCGGACCGCCGTGTTCACGTTGCCCGCGTTCCTTATCACGGTGTTCTGGCGGGTAACATTCGCGTTGTTGGCTGCCGTGTTACCTCCAACCGCCGTATTTGCCCTGGTCGTGTTGGCCCTGGTTACGGCCGTGTTGGCCCTGGTTGTGTTGGCCCTGGTTGCGGCCGTGTTGGCCCTGGTTGTAGTGGCCCTGGTTACAGCCGTGTTGGCCCTGGTTGCGACCGTATTGGCCCTGGTTGTAGCCCTATTGGTCCTGGCTGTAGTAGTTCTGGTTCCGGCCGTATTGGCCCTGGTCGTAGTGGTTCTGGTTCCGGCCGTGTTGGCCCTGGCCGCAGTGGTTCCGGCCGTATTTGCCCTGGCCGCCAGGGCCGCGGGAGCGGCGGTCGCTCCGGCCGTACCGGCGACGGTCGCGTTGCGCGTTCCGCCCGTCCGCGCGGTACCTGCCGTCCCGGCGGCCGCGTTATGCGTTCCGGCCGTCCCGGCGGCGTTGGCGTTCCTCCTGACCGGTCTCGCCGTGGCGGCGGGAACGGTTGCGGCGTTGAGCCTGTTCGCGTTGGCGCCTATCGTCGCGCCGATCGTGTTGGCGCGCGCGGCGTTGTTGTTCAGCGCCGCCGTGTTGGCGCGTATTGCGGCGTTGGCCCGCGCCGCGGTGTTTACGCCGTGGGTGAGGCCGCCGTCCGCGTTATTGGCGAGGCCGACGGCCGTATTGTTGGCGTTGGCGAGGCCGCCGACAGCGTTGTTGGCGTTGGCGACGCCGCCGGCCCTGTTGGCGGAGGTGGTCAGGTTCAGACCTCCCGCGTTCGCCCCGCCGCGGACAGCGGCATTGGGCGCGTATCCGGCATTACCCGCGGGATAAACTCCGGTTTGGCGTCCGGTATACGGCGCGGTATGAGTTCCGGTTTGAAAGCCGGTATACGGCGCGGCGCCGGTACGCCCGAGGTTGCCGGCGTTGTTCGCGACGCGGCTGTAGTTTCCGGCGTTATAGTTTCCCGTGTCACGAAATCCGCCCCCTAAGCCGCGCGTATCGTCAACGGCGCGGCCGGCCGCGTTGCCTATGCGCCCCACGCCCTGACGGGCGGAGTTCGCAAGCCTGCCGGCTGTGTTGTTGACCCGGTTCGCGTTGTAGTCGTAACGGTCGTAATTATATCCGTAGCCTTGGCCCCGGCTGTTACGGTATATGCTGTTGGTAAGGTTTTCTCCGGTACGGTTGCCGTGGTTATTGGCCGGCGTGTTCGAGGCGCACCCCGTCACGGCGACCATGCCAGCGACAGCTCCGACACACAAGATCTTTTTAAGGTTCATATTAATATTCTCCTCCTCAAATCTATCGCGATATTACAGCGGAGCGTCCGGTATGCGGCATCTCTTTTATACCCATGATATTATTTGCGCCGCGATTTTTACCGCAATCCGCCTTCATATTTTGTGCGGAAGAGAATAATAAATACTGTAAGTCTGTTGGAACGAAAACTATAAAATGTCATTGAAAAGAAATGATAATATTTTTTCCCTTGCGTCTTTCCCTCCGATATTATAACATCTAGCGGAACATAAATGAGCGGAGGGAAAATTTTGAAGGCAGACATCCGATTCTTAAAAAAACTGAACAAACCCGCGGACGATTCCGGCCTGTACCCGGGCGCGGACTACTGGCGCAGGCGCGCCGCCTCGGAGCTCCTGTTCGCCGTGAAGTTCTCGGACGAGCTCTGCGCGGGCATATACGATGAAAAAGCCCGCCTCGCGGCCGAAAGGCTGAAGGAGCTTTACCACCAAAGCGGCGCGGTCACAAAAGACCACGTCCTGGAAATCGAGGGGATGCTCGGGGACGTCTCGAGGGCGGCCAAGGAGTACACGATCCTCTGCGCGGCGCACGCGCATATCGACATGAACTGGATGTGGAGCGCGGCGGAGACGACCGCCGTCACCCTGGACACTTTCAGGACGATGCTCGGCCTCATGGACGAGTACGAAAACTTCACTTTCAGCCAGTCCCAGGCCTCGGTCTACGCGATCGCCGAAAAGTACGACCCCGGCATGTTCGAAGAGATCAGGCGGCGCGTGGAGGAGAAGAGATGGGAGGTCACGGCCTCGACGTGGGTCGAGACGGACAAGAACATGCCCGTCGGCGAAAGCCTGACCAGGCATATCCTCTACACGAAGAACTATTTTAAGGAAAAATTCGGCCTCGCGCCGGAGGAACTGGAGATCGACTTCGAGCCGGACACCTTCGGCCACAGCGTCAACGTGCCGGAAATCCTCTCCCACGGCGGAGTGAAGTATTACTACCACTGCCGCGGCTTAGACGGTCACCTCCTGTACAGGTTCAGGTCCCCGTCGGGCGCGGAGGTGCTCTCCTACCGCGATCAGGAGTGGTACAACGCCTCTGCCGAGCCGGACATGGCTCTCGCGAAGGTAGATTTTTTCCGGCAGACGGGCGCGAAAACCGCGTTGAAGGTCTACGGCGTCGGCGACCACGGCGGCGGGCCGACCAGGCGCGACATTGAGCGGATAATCGACATGGGCTCGTGGCCCCTCGCTCCGGTCATAAAGTTCGGGACGTTCAGGGAGTTTTTCAAAGCCGCCGAGGCCCTGAGAGACAGCCTGCCCGTCGTGGACAAAGAGCTGAACTTCATTTTTGACGGCTGCTATACGTCGCAGACGCGCATAAAGGCCGCGAACCGCGTCGCGGAGAACCGCCTCTTCCAGGCGGAGCTTCTGAACGCCGCGGCGGCGCTTGGCGGCGCGGCGGCGTACGGTCAGGATTATCTCAAGGCGGGCTGGATAAACACCCTTTTCAACCATTTCCACGACATATTGCCGGGCTCCGGCGTGGTCAACACCCGCGAGGACGCGCTGGGGCTGTTCCAGGACACCCTTTCGCGGGCCAACACGTCCATGGCGAACGCCATGCGCGCCATATCCGCCGCGATAGACACCGCCGGGCTCGCGGACGCCGGGGAAAAAAGCGATTCGGTATCCGAGGGCGCGGGCGTCGGCATGTCCGTGACGGATTTCGTTTTGCCCGCCGCTGAGCGCGGCGGCGGCGCCGGCAGGATATATCACGTGTTCAACAACTCCCCCTCGAACGGCAAGCGTCTTGTCAGGTTCCGCCTGTGGGACTGGCCCGGGGAAACCGGCGGCATCGAGCTCACGGACGGCGGCGGGAAACCGGTCAGATTCCAGATAACGGATGATTTCGGACACGGCGCGGGCCCGATGGGCCAGAACTACTGGGGGCACTCCTACCGCGAGCTGGCCGCCGAGGTCGAACTGGAGCCTTACGGCTACGCGACGGTCGCTCTCCGGGAAAAACGCCCGGAAAGAGTCGCCTGCCCCGGCGTCGAGGACGACGCCAACCGCACTTTGCGCGTCCAACGCTACAGGCTGGAGAACGGGCTCGTGGCCGTGGATTTCGACCCGGTGAATATGGAGATCGTCTCCTTCGCCGACAAGCGGAACGGGCAGAACCTTATAAAGCGCGGCGGGCTGAAGTACGTCAAAGAGGAACCCGGGCGGGGCGGCTCGGCCTGGAGGACGGGCAGGTACATGTCGTCGGACCCGATGGCGGACGTGCGCGTAACGCGCTCCGTACTCGGAGAGGACTCCCTGTGCCAGTTTATCAGGTATACCTGCGGATGCGGCTCGTCTAAACTCACCGTCACCGTTTCGCTGGAGAAAGACGCGGCGGAGCTTTGCTACGAGGTCGTCGCGGACTGGAAGGAGATCGGGTCGGCGGAGACGTTCGTCCCGCAGCTCCAATTCTCCGCGGCGCTGGGCTACGAGGCGGCCGAATTCCTGTACGACATGCCGTTCGGCGTCATAAAGCGCCCCGGCCTTGACCACGACGTCCCCGGCCAGAGCTTCGCCTGCGCGAAGAATCCCGGAGGAAGCTCGGCCACGATATTCACCAAAACGAAATACGGCTACAGGGCTTTCGGCGACACCCTCGCCCTGAACCTGATCCACAGCACCTACGACCCGGACCCGTATCCCGAGATCGGCGTCCACAGGATCGAGTTCGCGCTCGGGGCGGAGGACGCCGCCGGAAACATCGGCCTTTTGAGGCGTTCCGCGGCGTACAACAGCCAGCCGATAGCCATTTCGGGCGCCTCCCGCGCCGGGACCCGCGCGAGGGCGGGCAGCTTTCTGAGGCTGGAGGGGGACGTTATCCTGTCGGCCGTCAAACTCCCGGAGGACGGGGCGCAAAACGCGGCGATCGTCCGCTGCTACGAGCCGGACGGCAAGGACGCGGCGGTCAAAATCGGATTCGGGAAGCCGGTAAGGGCGGCCAGGTTCGTGGACGCGCTGGAAAGGCCCATTAACGGAGCCGTCAGAATTGAAAGGGATACTGTGGAGTTTGAGATAAAGGCCCACGCGGCTTGCGCGGTGGAAGTGGAGTTTTAGCGCGACGAACGCTTCAGCGGCGTGTCGGCGACAGAGGAGGTTAGTGTTTTCGCACTCCGGTATAAGATCCTTCGCTTCGCTCAGGATGACAGTTTATAGAGGTTGCCTAAAATCTTCACAGTCTGTCGCCGAGAACGCCATTGAAGCGTTCGGCGTTTCGGCTCCGCCTGTGAAGTTTTAATCAGAGATTCGTATTAAGCGGTGCGGGATACAGCAAATTTTCGTGTGGTAATCGCAGGAAAATCGTAGGGGACGCCCCCCGGGTTGTTCTCTAACGTACAACACCCCTCGGGTGTCACCCTGAGCGTAAGCGAAGGGTCTTAAGATTCTTCGCTTGCGCTCAGAATGACATGTTG
>WQUN01000095.1 GCA_009782085.1 Bacillota bacterium | reverse complement strand
ACTTGTATTTGTGAGCCGTCGTATTCCTGCATGGTGTGTCTCCTCGTAAAAAACAATTTTCTCGTTATACCGCCGCGCTTTTCAGAAAATCTTCCGGCAGTAAAGCTTTTACCCGCCAGTCTAAAACGATATTCGTATCAATTAACAGAGCCAAATTTTTCATCGAAATACGCATCCTTTTCGTTTTCCAAGTCAATTCCGCCTTTTACACTTCCCGCATATTTATAAAAAATCCGCAATGCTTCGTCGGCCGAAATCTTTTTTCGCGTTTCTTCCTCAGTGAAAAGGACGATAACATGAGATTTATTTGCCGGCGCTTTTTTATCCAATGTCCCTCTACCCCTCCGCGACCCCGTCCGCCATTTTCATCATCCTGACTTCCCCCGGCAGATTCCTCAGCACATCCTCCAGCCCGGTGCACGTGATGACCGTCTGTATGTCCTCTATCTTCCCGCACAAAAGCCTCTGCCTGCTTTTGTCCAGCTCCGACAGCACGTCGTCCAGAAGCAGAACCGGGCTTTCTTTCTTGTGCTCCCTGATTATCTCGATCTCAGAGAGCTTCGCGCTCAGCGACGCCGTCCTTTGCTGCCCCTGGGAACCGTAAGCGCGCACGTCGGAGCCGTTTACCGAGAACTGGAGGTCGTCCTTGTGGACGCCGACGGACGTGAAACCCAGATACATGTCCTTTTCGGCGGATTTGCGGAGCTTCTCGCGGAAATCCTCCTGCGTGACCGACGGCTTGTAGGTTATCTCCAGCTTTTCTTTTTGCCCGCTAAGCCCCGCGTGCACGCCGCCCGCGATCTGGTTCAGCCTCTCCGCGAAGCCGCCCCGCTTGGCGATTATCCTTCCCCCGTAGGCGGCGAGCTGTTCGTCCCACACCGATAGGGTATCCGTCAGTTCGGGCTTTTGTTTAGGGGAGGAAGCCAGTGTTTTCAGTAAATTATTCCGCTGCCTGAGGGCCTGGTAATACTGCTGCAAGTTGAAATAGTACGTCTTGCTGAGCTGGCAGAGCTCTATGTCCATAAACTGCCGCCTGCACGCCGGGCCGGACTTGACGAGGCCCAGGTCCTCCGGGGAGAACATCACAACGATAAGCAGTCCGAAGAGATCCCCGAGCTTCCTGATCGGCACGTGGTTCAAAGCGACGCCCTTCTTGGCGTCCTTTTTGAGGTGCACGTCTATGCAGTCCGAACTTCCGCCGTTTTTGACGACCGCCTGGACGTGGGCCTCGCTTTGGCCGAAGCGGATCATCTCCCTGTCCGCGGAGGCCCTGTGGGACCTCCCCGTGGCGCACAGATACACGGCCTCCAGAAAATTTGTCTTGCCCTGGGCATTGTCCCCGTGCAGGATGTTCACGCCGGGAGCCAGAACCGAAACGCCGCGAAGGTTCCGAAAATCCCTGACCGCTATTGTCGAAACCACATGTCCGCTCCCTCATCAGCTGATATTATTGCCATATTTTAGTAATTTTAGTTAGCTCCTAAGCCTTATCGGCACCACCAGGTATTTGAACCTGTCGTTCGCGTCGCTTTTGATTATGCACGGGCTCAGATGCCCGCCGAACTTCATTGTTATGACCTCCTCGTCGACGGCTTTAAGCGCGTCGATAAGGTATTTTGGGTTGAACCCGATCTCCAGGTTCAGGCCGTCCGCGTCCGCGTCGAGTTCCTCGTAGGACGTCCCATTCTCCGTGTTGGAGGTTATGACTATCTTTTCCAAAGAGACGTTCAGCTTGACAGGGCTCATCTTCTCGCTGTCGGCTATCGCGCGGGAACGCTCCAGGGCGGCTAAAAGGCCGGATCGTCCGATATTGACTATCGTCTGGTAATCCTCGTTGAAAATCAGGTCGTATCTCAGGAACTCGCCCTCCAGTAGCCTAGAGACCAAGGTGTATTTTTTCATCTCGAAGGCGATGTGCTTATCCGAAAAGCGGAAAGACAGCATTTCGTCCCCTTCCGACGGCAATATCCTGGAAAGCTCGTTCATGCCCTTGGCCGGGACGATCACCTTCTGACGCTCGCCTTCGGGCACAACCCCGTCGCAGCGCCTGTAGGATATTCTGAAACCGTCGACCGAAACCAGGTGCAAAGCGCCGTCTTTTAGCTCTATCAGTTCCCCTTTCATCGCCGGCTTACTGTCGTCCAATGCGACGGAAAAAATCGTCTGGCGGATCATGTCCTTGAAGGCGGCGGCGTAGATTCCGTAGGAACGCTCCCCGTCGCTCTCGACTTTCGGCGGGAACGGAAACTCGTCCCAGGGCTGGCCAAGTATCTTGAATTCGGATTTTTCGCTTTTAAGCGTGGTTACGCAGTCGGCGCCGGACGAGACGGCGACAAAATCGCCCGGCATTTTTCGGACGATCTCAAAGAGCATCTTCGCGTCCAAAGCAATGCTACCCTCCGACGCCACGTCGGCCTCGATGGGCGCGGTCTCTATCCCCATGTCCAGATCGTTGCCGATAAGGCTGCACCCGTCCCCGTAGGCCCTGATAAGGACGCACTGCAGTATCGGCAGAGTCGTCCTGCTTGAGACGGCTTTGCCGACTATGTTCAGGTTCTCGAGAAAAATGTCTTTCCTGATCGTAAAATTCATATCATGACCTCCCAGGTTGCCGTTATTTATCATTATATAAACAGTAGTAGCAGTAGGGGCGTGGACAGTGTTCATAACGGCCGCGCGGGGCTTTACCGCGGAATTTCCCGGCTTGATAACTCTGTTGACGCTTTTGCGGAAACCGGGACTTATTCACATTTGATCCGTTTTTCCAGTTCAAAGATAACGTTTCTAAGGTTCTGATCGTTCTCCAGATCGTTGCTGATTTTATCGAAGCCGTGGATAACCGTGGAATGATCCCGGCCGCCGAAGATGTTGCCCACTTCGGTCAGCGGCACCGGCAGTATCTTCCGCGAGAGATACATGGCTATCTGCCTGGGGTATGCGATGTTCTGCGTGCGTTTTTTGCCCGTCAGATCATCCACGGTCAGGCCGTAGTAATCCGCGACTACCTCCTGGATATAACCGACCGTGATCTCCGGTTTTCCGATTCCGGAGATAATGTCCCTCAGGGCCGTTTGCGCCAGCTCCATCGTGATCGGGGCGTGGTTAAGCCGCGAAAGAGCGGCGACCCTGTTCAGGGCGCCTTCCAGATCCCGGATGTTGGACGCTATGTTCTTGGCGATGAACCTGATGATCTCCCCGGAGATAGAGAGATTTTCGCCGTAAGCCTTTTTCTCCAGTATGGCTGTTCTGGTCTCGAAGTCCGGCAAGGTTATGTCCACGATAAGCCCCATCGTGAACCGGTTTGTCAGCCTCGTCTCCAGGGATTTCAACTCCTTGGGAGGCTGGTCGCTGGTCAGGACGATCTGCTTGTTGTCGTTGTAAAGGACGTTGAATGTGTGGAAAAGTTCCTCCTGGGTCTCTTCCTTTCCGGTCAGGAACTGTATGTCGTCGAGCAATAGCACGTCCACCCCGCGGTATTTCGCCTTGAACTGCTCGGTGTCCTTCTGGCGTATGGCGGATATGAATTCGTTTGTAAAGGTCTCCATCGAGACGTAGCATACCTTCATCTCCGGGTTTTGCTCCAGGACGAAGTTGCCTATCGAGTGCATCAGATGCGTTTTACCCAGCCCGACCGCGCCGTAGAGGAACAGAGGATTGTAGCTGGACTCGCCGGGCGCCTCCGCGACGGCCAAAGACGCGGCGTAGGCCAGCTCGTTGCTCTTTCCCTTGACAAAGTTCTCGAATATGTATTTCTGCTTCAGGTTGGACTGATACGTGTTCTTTTTCGCCGACGGCTTGGACCCGTCCTCCGACAGGTCCTTGTCCGAGACGATGACCACGTCGACGTCCTGGTCCAACACGGAGGAGACGCAGCGCGTTATCTCAAACAGATACCTTTGGTTGATAGTGTCTTTGAAAAAATCCATCTCCGTTTTCAAGGTCATGCAGCCGTTCTCCAGGCTGACGGGGATAAGCGTCTTTATCCACGAGTTATACACAACCTCTATGAACGAGCCTGAAAGAAGATAAAGGGCTTCGTTCCACACTTTTTGAAGTTCCATGGGGGCCTCCTAAAGCGGCGGGGGGATTTTGCAAACCGGAAATACTCGTCTTAAACGGCTGTATACGGCAGTAAAAAGTTATACACATAGTTATAAACATACTGTGAATAACTTGACGGCAGCATATACCGGATGCAGAAAACATTTGCCGACGACATAGGAGGCTTATGTTTTCGCACTCCGGTATAAATATTACCTCAGCATCCCCGTGACTTTCCTGACCATTTTTCCAACCAGCGGTATCCTGTTCGCGTACTTTGCGTCGATCCCGCCGACGGCGGCCATCAGGAAGAAATACACGGCGGCCCCGAGAGCGATCGACAAAAGCGCGGCGGCGGCGTTGCTGCCGGATATATAGTAGAACGTGTAGTAAAAGACGTAGCAAACCAGCCCCATGACGGCGGAGGCCCCGAGAGGCTTCAGGAACGCGCCGTTCACGTCGAGGCGCGCGCGGGTGTATTTCCGGAGGAAGTACACGTTTACCGCCCCCGCCACGACGTAGCACAGCGTCGTGCTTATGACGGCGCCCACGACGTTTACCGAGGGTATGGCTATCAGTATGTAGTTGAATATTATCTTTACAGCCACGCCGGCCAGCGCCCCCAGGACCGGAATTTTCACCTTCCCTATGCCCTGGAGCATTCCCGTGACGGTCTGGGTCACGGCCAGGAAGATTATGCTTATCGAGCCGAACTCCATCAATACGCCGCCGTCCGGGAAGGACGGATAGAGCATCCTGATTATCGGGTTGCCGAGCACCGTCAGGCCGATCGCGGCAGGTATCGACAGCAGCATGGACAGCCTCAGACCGTCGTTGATCTTGGCGTTGACGCCGTCAGCGTCGCGCAACTTCACCGCGGAGGCGATGTTCGGAACGGCGGCCACGGCCACGGCCGTCGAAAAGGAAACAGGCATCGTGATCAAAGACGCGTATTTGTTAGTAAGTATGCCATACATCGAGGTTATCTGATCGTATGTAAACGCGCCCGACGCCGTCAGCCGCCTTGGAACCAGGAAAATATCCACCAGGTTCGAAAGGGTGTAAACTGCCATTCCGATTATGATAGGCCAAGCTGTCCGGAGCAGTTCCCCGGCGAGATTTATCGGGCGCGCCAGGCTGACTCTGCTGCTGAACGGGCTTGTGATCCGTTTTTTTATGTAAGGGGATAACAACTGATATATTCCCACGATTATGAGCACTCCGGCGGCCGCGCCGATCCCCGTTCCGATGGAACCTCCGGCCGCCCCGTACTCCTGGCCGCCTTTCACCAATATAAAGGCGAAAACGACGCTGAAAATTGCGTTGAACAACTGCTCGGTCACCTGAGAAACGGCAGTAGGAACCGTATTGTGCATCCCCTGAAAATACCCGCGATACACGGCCGATATAGCCGCGATCAGGATAGTAGGCGAAAGGGCGATTAGGGAATAATAGGTTTCATGGATCGTGCTGAGCGACGAGAGTGCCCGCGCGGTCAAGACCAAAAGCAATGAGCCCGCCGCTCCGAATATCGCCGCTATGACTAAAGCCGTCTGAAAGACCCTGTGCGCCTCCTTGTACTGGCGCATAGCGACCCGTTCGGACACCATTTTCGATATTGCGGCGGGCAGGCCGGCGGACGAGAAGATAAGGATAAACATATAGATGTAATAGGCTGCGCCGTTAAAGCCCATGCCGCTGTCTCCGACTATGCCGGTCATCCAGACCCTGTACGCCCACCCCAGGAACCTTACGATCAGCGTCGAGACCATCAAAGTGACCGCCTGCTGCTGGAACGACGCGCTCCTAGATTCAGTGCCCATGCTATCCATGCCGTTCCCGCCTTTGATGTGTAGCGCTCGCTATATTGTCTGTTTTTTCCTGTTCGCCCGCATCCTGGCCGAGGCGTCCAGTATCTTCTTGCGTATCCTGATGCTCTGGGGCGTGATCTCCGCCAGCTCGTCGTCCGTGATAAACTCCAGGCACTGCTCCAAAGTCATCAGAGTGGGCGGCACCAGCCGCAGCGCGTCGTCGGCGTTGGCCGAGCGCATGTTGGTGAGCTGCTTTTTCTTGCAGACGTTGACCTCTATGTCGCCGCTCCTGGCGTTGCTGCCGACGACCATGCCCATGTAGACCTGCGTCCCCGGCCCGATGAACAGGCTCCCGCGCTCCTGCGCGTTGCAGAGGCCGTAAGGCACGGCCTCGCCCGTCTCGAAGGCCACGAGCGAGCCCTGGACGCGGGTGACTATGTCGCCCTTGTATTTTTCGTAGCCCTTGAAAATTTGGTTGAAGATCCCGCTGCCGCGGGTGTCCGTCATGAAATCCTGTCTGTAGCCTATCAGCCCCCTGGCCGGAATGTCGAATATCAGCCGCGTGTACCCGCTCTTGGAGGGCGCCATGTGCCGTAGCTCCCCGCGCCTGCCGCCCAGCTTTTCGATGACCACCCCGCAGTATTCCCCGGGAGCGTCCACCGTCACCGTCTCGACAGGCTCGAGCCTCTCGCCGTTTTCCTCCCTGTAGAGCACTTCCGGCTTGGAGACCTGGAACTCGTAGCCCTCCCGGCGCATGTTCTCTATCAGGATGGACAGGTGCAGCTCCCCCCGGCCGGACACCTTGAAGGCCTCCGTCGTGTCCGTCTCCTCCACGCGCAGGCTCACGTCCGTGTTCAGCTCGCGGAAAAGCCTCTCGCGCAAATGGCGGCTCGTGACATATTTGCCCTCTTTCCCAGCGAACGGGCTGTCGTTGACGAGGAAGTACATCGCCAAGGTCGGCTCGGAGATTTTGGTGAACGGAAGCGGGACCGGGCTGTTCGGCCCGCAGAGGGTGTCGCCGATGTGTATGCCCTCTATCCCGGAGATTGCCACGATCTCGCCGAAGCCGGCCTCGTCCGTTTCGGCGCGGCTGAGGCCGTCGAATACGTAGAGCCTGGTTATTTTGGATTTGATCAGCTTGTCCGGCTGGTGGACGTTTTTTATAACCACGTCGTCGTTTACGCGGGCAATGCCGTTCTGGATCTTGCCGACGCCGATGCGGCCGACGTAGTCGTTATAGTCGACAGTGGTTATGAGGGCCTGCAGGTCCGCGTCCGGGTCGCCCTTCGGGGCGGGGATGCCGTTTATGATAGCGTCAAAGAGAGGCTTCATGTTCTCCCCCTCCCCCTCCAGCTCCACAAAGGCCACCCCGTTCTTGGCCGAGGCGTAGACGAACGGCGAGTCCAGGCTTTGCGCCGGGGCCTCGAGCTCTATGAAAAGCTCCAATATCTCGTCGACCACGTCGCCCGGCCTGGATTCCGGCCTGTCCACCTTGTTCACGCAGATCACGACGGGCAGATTCAGATCCAGCGCGTTTTTAAGGACAAAGCGCGTCTGCGGCATCGGCCCCTCGAAGGCGTCCACCACCAGCACGACCCCGTCCACCATTTTCAGGACGCGCTCGACCTCCCCGCCGAAATCCGCGTGGCCGGGGGTGTCCACGATGTTTATCTTTGTTCCCATGTAGGTGACGGCCGTGTTTTTGGCCAGGATCGTGATCCCGCGCTCGCGCTCCAGGTCGTTCGAGTCCATCACGCGCTCCTGCACGACCTGATTCTCGCGGAACGCCCCGCTCTGCCGGAGCAGCTGGTCGACGAGGGTCGTCTTTCCGTGGTCGACGTGCGCGATGATCGCCACGTTTCTAATGTCATTTCTCTCCTGAAGCAAGATTTTCCAGCTCTCCGAGGGATTGCCCGGCCGTATCGCCGCGTCGGCCATATCGTTACGGCCATATAATTTATAGCATAAATCGGCTTGGATGTCCAGAAAAAACGCGAAAGCCGGCGCGGCAAAAAAACCGCAAAAAACCCGCGTTCCGGGACGCGGGTTTTTGCGGAACGCGGATTCCGCGGATTCCGGATTCTACTGATTCTACTTTTCGTTGTAGTCCACCCAGTGCTTGGCCTCGCTGACCGATCCCTCCGGCGGGGTCGTCAGGTTCGTCCCGGGGGCTTTGCGCCTGCCGTCCAGGATCGCCAAAGTCTCGAAAACGGGAGATATTTCCCTGTCGTTCTTTTTGCCCATAATTTCCTCCATAATCAATAGAATCATTGCATGTATGACATATTGTTAGTAATTTATTGAAAAAAATGCGGGAAATCGGGCTGTTACACTTATTTCCTTTCATAAAAGAAACCCGCGGGGTTATAATATGCATGTAACGGTGCCGACTATTTGTCAGCCGTTATACCATACTGAATTTTATCAGCCCAAGGCATATCTTAGGAGGTAATACAATGGCAACAACCACTCAGAGCTCCACAACGCAGGGCGTTCCCGAAGCGCGCGAGGCGTTGAACCGTTTCAAATACGAAGTGGCCGGCGAGATCGGCGTGCCGCTGAAACAGGGCTACAACGGAGACCTTACGTCCGCGCAGAACGGTTATGTCGGCGGCTATATGGTCAAAAAGATGATCGAGGCCCAGGAGAGGCAAATGGCCGGCAAGTAATACGAATCTCAGATTAAAACATGACTGGCGGAGTGAGCCCGAACGCCAGCGGGCGTTCGGATCAGCGAACGATAGACAGTCATGATTTTAATCGAGATTCGTGTATACGCAACCGCCAAGCAAGCAAGCGATAAAAAAAGCCGTTTCAATCATACGATTGAGGCGGCTTTTTATTTGTTTGACAATTCCGCCGCCCGCAACTATAATATTAACTCGTTGGCGGTTTATTATCCCAAACCTGATATATTATTAATTTTTATTAAGGGCGTGAAAAGTATGGGGAAAACCAAACGCGGGAGAAACATCAAGGCCGACGGCTGGAGAGGGACGTGCCCACTGTGCGCGAGGACGGGCGTCAAGCTCCTGTGGGAAAAGGCGGCCGACGGCGGCGCCAAGCTGAAGGTGTGCAAGAAGTGCGGCGCGTAAAGGAATAAAGGATCGGAGTAAAAAAGGCCCTGCCCGGCCGGCGCCGGGGGAAGGGCCTTTTTGTTTGCGGTTTTCATTGATTACAGATATTTTGATTGCAGATATTTCACCCGTTTTTCTCAAACAGCGACGTGCTCAGGTATTTCTCCCCGCGGTCGGGGAAGATAGCCACGATCATGCCTTTGTCTATCCGCCTGGCCATGTTCTGCGCCGCGAGCATGGCCGCGCCGCTGGACATGCCGACGAAGATCCCCTCCTGGGCGACGATCTGCCGGGCCGTCTCGAAGGCCTCCTCCGACTCGATCATCATGTGCACGTCGATTTTGTCCGGGTCGTAGATGGACGGGACGATGGCTTCCGTCATGTTCTTCAGGCCCTGGATATAGTGCCCGCGGACCGGCTGGGCCTCGACGATAACGATGTCCGGGTTGAGCTCCTTCAGCCGCGTCCCGATGCCCATTATGGTGCCGGAGGTGCCCAGGGACGACACGATGTGCGTGATCTTTCCGCCGGTGTCCCGCCAGATCTCCTCCGCCGTCGTGAAATAGTGGGTGAGCTTGTTGAACTCGTTCGAAAACTGGTTAGGGTTGAAATATTTTTCGGGGTTTTCCCGGACGAGCTGCGCCGTTTTCCGTATCGCGCCGTCGGTGCCCTCCGCCGCGGGGGTCAAGGTGATCTTCCCGCCGAACGCCGTGATCATCTTGCGCCGCTCCGTGCTCACGGCCTCGCTCATGACGATCTCGACGTCGTAGCCCAGGACCCGGCCGATCATGGCCAGGCCGATGCCGGTGTTCCCGCTCGTCGGCTCGATTATGGTCTTGCCGGGATAGAGTTTGCCCTCCTCCTCCGCCTGACGGACCATGCACAGGGCGATCCTGTCCTTTATGCTGCCCGTGGGGTTGAAGCCCTCGAGCTTCGCGTATATCTCGACGGCGGGGTTCGGGTTGAGCTTGTTGATGCGCACGAGGGGGGTGTTGCCGATGGTTTCCAGAATATTGCCGAACATGGCTATTCTCCTTTTGCCGCAGTATGTATTTCATTTCACTATATTATGCAATGGTAGCGGGTATGGTGCGAAATGTCAACTTATACTGAATTTATCAAGCACAAATTCCGCCCCCTTGACATTAATTGTTAAGGGCATATAATATTAACCGCTTAACTATAACGGATACATACGAAGGGAGGAGGAATCTTGGACGCCACGGGAGATAAGTCGCCGGACAGGGCACAGAAGGAAAAATTCATACTGGCGCTGTTCAAGTTTCGGAAATTCGCGCAGTCCGTTGCTCAGGTCCTGGACGTGAGCCTGGGGGAGTTCATGGTGCTGGCGGGGATATCGGAGCGGGCCAGATGCGACGGGGATTTCAGGGCGTCGGAGGCCATGGAGTTCCTCGGCGTCACGAAGCCCGCGGTGTCCCAGATACTCAACAGCCTTGAAAAAAAGGGCTTCGTCACCAGGCGGATAAGCGACAGCGACCGCCGGCGGATCCGGGTCGGCCTTACCGACAGCGGCCTAGAGACGGTGGTCAGGCTTAAGGGCATGTTTGACAGGGCGATCACGGAAGTCATGGATCGGTTCGGGGAGGAGGACTTCTCGAAGCTGACGGAGCTGCTCGCCCGGTTTGAAAGCGTTTCGGAGGAAATCAAAAACCTGTATTCGGCCCCGGATTGACGGGGCGATTAAGCAAGTCCCGGAAATCAATCGAAGGAGAGGTAAGTAAATGATCAAACTCTGGAGGTTTTTTCTGAAACCGTTTCGGCTCATGCTGTTTTTGGCGATAGCCCTCCTGTTCGGGCAGGCGATGTGCGACCTTAACCTGCCGAACATCATGGCGGACATCGTCAACAAAGGCATAGTCCAGAGCGGGATCGAGAGCCCCGCGCCCCGGGCCGTGAGCAGTAACGGAATGAAGCTGATGACCGCGTTCATGACCGACGCCGAACGGCTGGCGGTCGGCGCGGGCTACGGCCTGGTCCAAAAGTCCGGCAAGGACGGCGGGGGGCGGGATTATTCCGCTTTATACCCGAAAGCGGAGAACGAATTTTATGTTCTCGCCGCCACCGACAAAACCGCGGTCCGGGGCCTGGACGACGCGTTCGGAACCGCGGCGGGGACGTTTGTGAACATAATGGAAGGCATGGCCGCGCAGAGGGGGACCGGCGTCTCCGCCGCGTCCGGCGGGAGTTTCGATATGACGGCGGCTTATCAGTATCTGCCGATGCTCTCGCAGATACCGGCCCAAACCATCGCCGACGCGCGGGACAAGGCGGTCAACGGCACAGCCGTGCTCCGCGCGCAGAGCGGGATAGCCTTCGCGAAGGCGTTCCTGACGGAGCTGGGCTATGACGTCGACGGCCTGCAGCGCGCCGCCATATGGAGGTACGGCCTGCTGATGCTTTTCGTGGCGCTTCTGGGCGGCGCCGCCACGGCCACCGTAGCGTTCCTTTCGACGCGGATAGCCACCGGCGCGGCGCGGAACATCAGGAGGGCCATTTTCACGAAGGTGAGCAGGTTTTCCAACAACGAGTTCGACAGGTTCCCGACCGCCACCTTGATCACGCGGAACACCAACGACGTCATGCAGCTCCAGATGCTGCTGACGTTCGGCATACGCATGATCTGCTACGCGCCGATCGTCGGCGTCGGCGGGATAATCATGGCTTTGAACAAGGCCGTCTCGATGAGCTGGATCATCGCCATAGCGGTCGTGGTCATGCTGGGGCTTATCGGGATCATCATGTCCGTCGCGATGCCTAAATTCAAGATAATGCAGAAGCTGACCGACAAGCTGAACCTGGTCTCCAGGGAGAGCCTGAGCGGCATGATGGTCATACGGGCCTTCGGGACGCAGGCGCACGAGGCGAAGCGCTTCGACGCGGCGAACTCCGACCTCCGGAACACCACAAGGTTCATCAACAGGACGATGGTGTTCATGTTCCCGGTCATGACCTTGGTCCTAAACGGCGTGTCGATGCTGATCATATGGGTCGGCGCGAACAAGATAGCGGCCTCGGCGATCCAGATCGGCGACATGCTGGCCTTCATGCAGTATTCGATGCAGGTCATCTTCGCTTTCCTTATGATCTCCATGATCTTCATGTTCGTGCCGCGCGCGTCCGTGGCCGCCGAGCGCGTCAACGAGGTGCTGGGGGCCGACATCAGCATAAAGGACCCCGCGGAACCCAAGGAATTCATGCCGTCCCAGAAGGGCAAGGTGGAATTCAGGCACGTGAATTTCCGCTACAACGGCGCGAACGAGGACGCTTTGAGCGATATAAACTTTACGGCCTTGCCCGGGCAGACCACGGCCATAATCGGCGCGACGGGCTCCGGCAAGACCACTTTGATAAACCTCCTGCTCCGCTTCTACGACGTGACCGGCGGCCAGGTCGTGGTAGACGGGGTGGACGTGCGGGAAGCCCCGCTCAAGGAACTGCGCCGGAGGATCGGCTATGTCCCGCAGAAGGGCGTCCTGCTCTCCGGGACCATCTCCTCCAACCTGAAATACGGGAACCGAAGCGCTTCCGACGCGGAAATCGAAAAGGTCGCGGAAGTCTCCCAGGCGCTGGATTTCATCCGGGAGAAGGAGGACGGCTTCGACGCCGAAATATCCCAGGGCGGCGCGAACGTGTCCGGCGGGCAGAAACAGAGGCTCTCCATCGCCCGCGCGCTGGCCAAGGACCCGGAGGTGCTGGTCTTTGACGACAGCTTTTCCGCGCTTGACTTCAAAACGGACTCCATGCTCAGGAAGGCCCTGAAAGAGCACACGGCCGACGCCACGGTGATAATCGTGGCGCAGCGGGTCGGCACCATCATGAACGCGGAGCGGATACTCGTCATGGACGAGGGCAGGATCGTCGGGCAGGGCACTCACAAAGAGCTGATGAAGAACTGTCCAGAGTATATCGAGATCGCCATGTCGCAGCTGTCGGAGGAGGAATTGGCGTGAGCGGGGATAAACAAGACCGTAAAAAACCGGAAAAAGTAAAAGTTCAGCCCGCGCCTCCGGCCGGCGGCTTCCAGGGGGGGCCGGGCGGCGGAAGGCGGCGCGGCGGCCCAATGGGCGGCGGGATGCGCATGATGCCCGGCGAGAAGGCCAAGGACTTCAAGGGCGCGATGTTAAAGCTTGTGAAGTACCTGGGAGCGTATAAGTGGGCGATAATGTTCGTTTGGGCGCTGGCAATAGTGTCCCAGGTGCTCATGATCATCGGCCCGAAGATACTCGGCCACGCCACGGACGAGATAGTCAGCGGGATGC
>WQUN01000094.1 GCA_009782085.1 Bacillota bacterium | reverse complement strand
TGTCCAGAAATAAACTGATCAAATATTTTTTTGAAACGCCGTAGAAGCGTTCGTCGTTTCAAAAAAATGTGCATGTTATTTCTGGACAGTTCCTAAGCGGGAGGGGTGAGCGTCATGGAACTCAGGGAGTTAAAGAAATTCCTGCGCGATTACAACGGGGTCAGCGCCAGGGAGAGGGATCTGCGAAGAGAGATCGAACGCGTCAACGAGCGAATAGACGCCGTCAGGGACGTGAGCGCCAGGACGCTTGGCCAGGCGTCCGGAGGGCGGAACCTGTGCGACGTCACATACATCAAGGCGGAAAAGATCATCGACACATACGACAGGGAAATCGCGGCGCTCCTGGACGAGATCGGCGAAATCCAGCGCGGCAGGGCGAGGCTCAACGGGCTCCTCGACATGCTCGACCCCGAGGAGCGCGACGTCATTACGGCCAGATACCTGCAAAACACGAGATGGGATTTTCTGCCGCAAAAAGTCCACATGAGCAGGGCGAAGTGCTTCCGGGTGCACGACCGGGCGGTCATGAAGATGCTGAACGGGTGACGGGATTTGCATAGGCAAAGGCAAAGATTCGGAACGCGGATTTTGCGGATTTTAACGGATTCACGCGGATAAATAATAGACTTCTTCGGAAATTGATTTCTCGCTGTCAGCTGAGCGCAGCGAAGGGTCTTAAAATCAAGATTCTTCGCTTCGCTCAGAATGACACAAGCGCCAATTTCCGAAGAAGTCTAATATATCCGTTTGAATCCGTTTGGATACGTACAATCCGCGTTCCCGGTCTTTGCATGTCTTTGCATGTCTTTGCATGTCTTTGCATGCCTTTGTCATCTCCGCCTGTTGTCCGGGCGGGAGAACAGGCCGCGCTTCTTCGGCAGGGGGTCGTCCTCGTCCTCCGGATTCTGCTCGCGGTCGATTTCCGGACGGTATTTCCTGAAAATGCGCATGATCAGATACGCGTGCGCGTACGCGAACAGCCCCATCGCGAAGAGAAAGAGCGGCGGGAACAGGTATACCAGTATGACGACCGCGAACGCCCAGATGACCGCCAAAAGCGACGAGAACAGGTGCTTGTTGGACATGAAGAACGCCGTCTTAAGAGTCTCTTTGAAGGACATCTCAAACCGGGCGATTATGGCGTAGACGTAGAGCGTGACAAACGCGATCTCTATCAGGATCAGTATCTGAAACGGGAAAAAAACCACGGACAAACTGCCTAAAAGGCTGATGTTTCTGATATTGATGTAAATGACGTATATCAGGACGAGCGTGATAAGCCAGACGAGCGTCGATTTCTTGAAATTCTGCCTGAAGCTCTTCCAAAAATCCCTGACCAAATAGCCCTCCCTGTCCGAAATCCTCCTGGTGACCACATAATAGAGCGCGGTGGTGGAGGCCCCGATCGTGAAAAGCGGGATCGAAAAGAACAGCCAGACCAGCCCCAGAATGCACACGTCCGCGATCAGCGTCCCTATTTTGTAAAACAGCCCGTCAGTGCTGAAAAAACCTCCCATTGCGCGCCTCCGTCCGGAAGAAGTGGAATACTTCTTTTCAATTATAACACCCATGCCTGTAAAAGCAACAAAAAAAGGAGGGCGCGGCAAATTTTCGCGGGAAAATCGCGGTAGACGCCGCCCTGGGCGTCCCGTCCCAGCAGGGGACGCCGCCCTCGGCGTCCCGTTCTAGTCAAAGATTTGGTACGCGGATTTTGCGAATAAAAGCGGATTTACACGGATATATTGATTTATAAATCGAAATTCCGCCGAAATTTTGCCCTGTTGCAAAAAATCGCCGCGTGCAGCCCCGGGGTCCCTTCCAGCAGGGGACGCCGCCCGGGTTGTTCTCTAACGTACAACACCCCTCGGGTGTCACCCTGAGCGTAAGCGAAGGGTCTTAAGATTCTTCGCTTGCGCTCAGAATGACATATTGTACATTGTAGAATGACGCCCTCGGCGTCACCTACAGTATTATGGCGTATCCCGCGAAAATTTTCCGATAAATTTTCCGCGTAATTTTCCGATAAATTTTCCGCAGTTTGCGAATCCGCTCCATTTGACACGTCTCCCGTTTTCAGTTAGAATTTGAAAAACGGTTATGCCGCAATATACGGTGCCGCCATGTCCGCGCCAGCAGGGTGACCGTTTCGAATCCACTTCCCGGAGGACCAGAATGGACACACCCGCCGCGCCCGCCCCGGCCATAATCTCCGTCCAAAACCTTTCCTTCTCCTACCGCGGCGAAAAGCTCCTGTGCGACGTGTCCTTTTCCCTGCGCCGGGGGGACTTTGTCTGCGTGTCCGGCGCGAACGGGACGGGGAAGAGCACGCTCCTGAAGCTGATGCTGGGTCTTTTGAAGCCCCTTTCCGGCTCGGTGGGGATCGCGGAGCCGTATGCCGGGTCGGTCGCGTATGTTTCGCAGAGGGCCGCGTCCTTCAACCAGGACTTCCCCGCGACGGTCGGGGAGATCGTGGGGCTGGGGCTCTGCGGCGTGAAAAGGCCCGGGAACAGGAAAGCCCTCATAGACGACGCCTTGGCCAAGGCCGGCCTTTCCGGACTTGGCGGATCGCCTGTCGGCAAGCTCTCCGGCGGCCAGCAGCAGCGGGTCCTTCTGGCGAAGGCGCTGATCGGCGCGCCGGAAATCATCTTCCTGGACGAACCGACCATCGGCGTCGACAGCGGCGCGGTCGTGGAGATATGCTGTATGCTGGCGGAGCGCTGCCGGAGGGACAAAGCGACGATCATCATGGTCACGCACGACATACCCTCCATTATGGGCCACGCGAGCGTCATCATCCATTTCGAGAAGACGGGCGTCCCGCGCGTCATGAAGCCGGAGGAGTTCCTCGGAGAGATTAGCTCCGAACTCGCGGGCGGAGGGCATCTGGGGCCGCGGAAAGATTCGGAACGCGGATTTTTCATATGAAAACGGATAAACACGGATATATGTTAATTAAACACCCAAACAGCCGGATAGCGTTGTAGGGAGCGCCGACCCGGCGCTCCGAGGCCGGCGCGATCACACCGGTAACCGGGGAATTACCGGATAATACATTTGTAGGGCGGGGGCTCTGCTCCCGCCGCCTTCAACGAACGGAGGTTTGCAGGGTAAAACCACCCCGCCGGCACCCCTCCAAAGGAGGGGAATTTAAGGCGGTTTCGGGCGGTCAGTGACCGCCCCTGAGTGCTCCCGCCGTCACTTGCAAACGGTGATTTATCGTTGCGAATCTTTTTATCTTCATTCCGATAACTCATCGTTAATTCACGTGTAATAATCCATGAAAGGCGGTCCTTAAGTGGCGATTTTCCATTACGGCTTTATGGTGCGCGCCTTGGTCACGGCCGTTTTCATCTCGATAATGACGCCTATGATCGGCGGGGTGGTCGTCCTGCGCCGCATGTCCAACGTCGGCGACGCCCTGTCCCATGCGGGGCTGGCCGGCGTCGCGGTCGGGCTCTGCCTGAACGTGAACCCGGTTCTCGGTGCGCTGGCCGCGGCTTTGGCCGCGAGTTTCGGCATGGAGCTCGTCCGGAGGCGCTTCTCGCGCCACGCGGAGATGTCGACGAGCGTGATAATGTCCGCCGGGATCGGCCTGGCCGCCGTTTTGTCGGGTTTTGTCAAAAACAGCGCAGCCTTCGGGTCGTTCCTGTTCGGGAGCGCCGTGGCCGTCGGAAACGCCGAGATGGCCGGGGTCATAGCCTTGTGCGCCCTTGTGACCGCGGCGAGCGTGTTTTTATACAGGCCGCTGTTCTACATAGCCTTCGACGAAGAGGGCGCGGCCGCCGCGCGCCTGCCCGTCAGGCTCATAAACGCCGTCTTTACGGCGATGACCGCCGTGGTGGTGTCCGTCTCGTCCAGGGCCGTCGGCGCGCTGATGATCTCGTCGCTGCTGGTGATACCAGTGGCCTGCGCGATGCGCGTGTCCTGGAGCTACCGCTCGAACATGGCCCTGTCCGTGGCCTTCGCGCTGTTTTTTTCGGTGACAGGGATGTTCCTGTCGTTCTATGCCGGCTGGAAGCCCGGCGGGGCGATAGTGCTGGTCGGGATAGGGACGCTGGCGGTTCTGATGGCGGCGGTGAAAAAAAGATAGAAACGGGAGGCTTCATATTTGGGGATGGTAAAACCAATGAAACTGATTACAAAAATGAGCATTACAGTTATAGTTTCAGTGCTTATTATTTTCGCACTGTTTTTAACGTGGTATTTTTGGCCAAGATATGTTCAACTGGAACTGGTTGCTTGCCTGCAAAATCAGAATATTGATGTAAATGATAATAGAGAAGATTTTCGGTCAGAGTTTCATTGGTGCTTTTACAATTCGAATCCTGATTTGAATCCTGATTCGAATAAAAACAGTTTAATAAATGTTTCTCCTGCCGGCTGCACTTCATTTGATTATACATTATTGACAAATTCTGACACCTTAAGAAATTGGGGAGTTAATTTTGATGAGTTGGGAATTAATTTCGATAAAAACAATGCGGTAATATCGTTTTCAAGACAAATCAATGAAATGCAGTTTAATAGGGCTGATTGGTTTCCATACCGAATGGTGCATACAGTTAAAACGATAATGTCAAAAAAATTTGACGCAAACGCAATTTATGTATACAAAATCCTAAAATATGATGTACGTGAAGATATGAGAGCTTATTCGGAAACATCTGTTGAAAAATAACCCCTGGAGGCCCATATGAATCCACATCCGAAAAAATACGCGTCTATAGCGACAGCCTTCGCGCTGATTCTGATCCTCTCCCTTTCCTCCTGCGGCGGTCGGTCCGCCGGGAACGGCCCCTCCGCCGCGCCTTCGGCAACGCCGGCGGCGGCGCCGGACGCTTCCGCGGCGGCCGTGGGAACCGTTTCGGACTATTTCCCCGACATATCCGGCAAGGTCTACTCCTACGAGTCGCCGACGGAGCCGAACCTGAACCAGGACGTGGTCTACGCCTACACGAACGGCAACCGGGTCCAGAGGCTCTACAAGGCCGGGGGCTATGTCATGACGGAAGTCCTCATGATCGACGCCGGCAGCGCCGCCCTCCTGTACGCCGACGCCGGCGGCAGCTTCGAAGACCTGACCGGCGCGTCGTCGGACAAGATCGTCGTCATTTTGAAGGAGCCCCTGACAAAGGGCAATAAGTGGCGGGGCGGCGACGGGGTCGGCTGCGAGATCACGGACACCCTGGCCCGCGTCGAAACCCCATCCGGCGGCTATGACTGCGTGGAGATGACGATGACGACGGAAGCCGGGGCCCTGGGCAGCGTGTCCGGCAGGACGTCCCGGATATACTACGCCAAGGGCGTGGGCATGGTCAAAACCGCCTACAGCCTGCCCGACGGCTCCAGCTATGAGATCGACCTCGTGAAAATCTCCGAAAACGCCGGCCTTACCTACGACATGACCGTGTATCTGCCGGGCGGGACCGGCGCGACGGCGCTGCGCCCGTTCACAGTGACTACTAACTACGACCCGGCCGCGGCGCTTACGGCGGC
>WQUN01000093.1 GCA_009782085.1 Bacillota bacterium | reverse complement strand
TCAGGGAGGAGTACAGGTTCTTTAGTTTCGGGGACGCGATGCTGATAGAATAATGAGGAGAATGACCTATGCGAATCTCATCGAACGCGGAAATGCTGGAGATCAAAGGCGCGAACGGCGCGGTTTACCCGACCCTGGCCTGGGACGGGAACGGCCTCGTCCTGTTCGACGCCGGCTTTCCGGGCATGACCGGCGAGATAGTCCGGGCGGTCAGGGACGCCGGCTTTTCCGCCGAAAACATCACCTGCGTCATCCTGACGCACCAGGATATCGACCATGTCGGCTGCGTCAAAGATATCCTCCGGCTCGCGCCGGCGGCGCTGGTGATGGCGCACGAGGACGAGGCGCCCTATATAGACGGGCGCAGGACGCCGGTAAAGCTGGCGGCGATACTCGATAACTACGACAGCCTCCCCGCCGGCCGCCGGGAATGGGCCGACCGGATGAAGCCGGCCTTCGAGGCCTGCCGCGTCCAGGTCGGGAAGACTTTGACGGACGGCGAGGTTTTGCCGTTGTGCGGAGGCATAGAGGTGATACACACTCCCGGGCACACCCCCGGGCATATCTGCCTGCTGCTCAGGGAGAGCGGCGTATTGGTCGGCGGCGACGCGGTGAACATCGCGGACGGCGTTTTGACCGGCCCGAACCCGCAGCATACCTATGACGCGGAGCTCGGCGCGCGGTCGCTGGAGAAGGTGAAGAAACACGATTTCACGGCCGTGGTGTCGTATCACTGCGGGTATTTGAAAATGTGACATAAGGAGGAACCGGCAATGCTCCACAAACTGGACGACATACCCGTGACCGTCACCCTTGACCAGGCCCTGAAGCGCCTCGCCGTCACGGAGCCCGACGACGTCGCGCTGATCTCCGGCCTGTTCGGGGAGGCGAAGAGGATCGCCAGGCCGAAAGCCCTCTACCGCGAGGCGTTCGTGGAGGAGGTTTCCGGCAGGCGCGTGCGCATAGACGGCTTCGATTTCGAGAGCGACGTGCTCGCGATGAACCTTAAAAACGTCCACAGGGTTTTCGCCTATGTCTGCACCTGCGGGACGGAGGTGGACGACTGGCCGCGCGGAGAAAAGGACTATGTGGTGTCCCTGTGGCTCGACATGATAAAGGAGATGTTCCTGCGCGAGGCCGACGCCTTTCTGCGCGCCCATCTGAAAAGCGTATTCGGCCCGGGGAGGCTCTCGTCGAACAACCCCGGCTCCGGAAACGCCGAGAACTGGCCGATTTCCCAGCAGGCGGCGCTGTTCGCTTTGATCGGCGACGTGAAAGGGGAGATAGGCGTCACGCTTAAGGACACGTTTTTGATGGTGCCGATAAAGTCCACGTCGGGGCTGATCTTCCCGTCGGAGGCGGATTTCGTGAACTGCGCGCTGTGCTTCCGCGAAAACTGCCCCGGGAGAAGGGCTGAATTCGACAAAAAACTGTATGATAAGGCGTTTTGTAAAATAAGTTGATAATTTTACCGAATTGTTGTACAATAGTATCGCGCGACGGAAAAACAAAAGAAAATAGTATCCACAAAAAAAACGCCAAATAAGGAGGAATTGTTATGAAATTGGCCAGAAAAGCGCTCGCCGTTCTGCTGGCGGCGACGCTTGTGTCCGCGCCAGGTATTCTCAGCGTCCAGGCCGCGACGACGACGGTGTACAGCGCCGGCTCGGGCCTGACGGACGGCGCGGCCGTGCCGGGAATCGGGTCCGTCCCGGGGTCCATGGGCGTGGACACGGGCAGCGGCGGAGGCGGGACCGCGGTCTACAACGCCGCGGGCGACTATATCGAGGTCACGTCCGTCCCGGGGAAGGACATGAAGCCCACGCTGGCGATACTGCTGCCGGCCGCCGGCTCGCAGCTCACCGGTAAGACCGTGACCGCGGAGTTCAAGTTCCGGCCGGTCAGCGCGCACCTGTCGACGCACGACGTCTACCTTAACTTCGGCTTCGCCCACGGCGGCGGCACGCCCGGCTTCGACAACTATTTCAACGCGAAATTCTCCCAGAACGGCCAGGGCGAGATCCGCTGGACGCCGGAGAATACGATGTTCAACGTCAAAAGTCTCTTTGGGAACGTGAACCAGGGCAGCTGGTACGGCTATAAGCTCGTCTGGAACGTGGACGCGAAAACCATTGCCCTCTTCGTCAACAACAGCAGCGATACCCCCGACTATACATACGACTACAGCGGCAATCTCTCCGTCATGGACTCCGCCGACCGCTTTTCCATCGGCTACGGCAACTGGGGCGGCACCGACGCGTTCACCTACGACATAGGGAATTTCACGATCACCACGGAGGACTCGGCCTCCGGCTCCACCGTCAAAACCTGGGTCCTGAACGACCAGCTTACGCCGTATTACGGCCAGACAATGCCCGCCTACGCGCAGGATCAGTACGGCGCCATGGGAAGCGCGTCGGCGTGGGTCTATTTTGAAAACGACAAGCCTTATGTCTACGTGCCGGGCGCGCCAAGCGGCTCCGGCTTCGCGCTTCGCGTCGCCCCGGACAACTCCCCGTACAATTCCGGCGTCATTACCGCCGAATTCGACTTCCGCCTGGACAAGCCCGGCACCGACTGGGTCGAGATGGGCTTCGGCACGAACGTGACCGGAAGCGGCAACGTCTTCGCGCTTAAAGGCTTCACCAACTTCCACGAGGGGAACGCCTTCATGTTCGAGACCCAGGTGTGGAGCGGCCTGAACCCGGCGGTCTCCGCCAACCTCGGCGTCTGGTATCACGCCGTCGAGACGGTGGACTTCGTGCGTGGCACGCGCTCCATATCCGTGACGGGCGGCGGAAAGTCCGGCACGGCGCAGGCGGCGCTCGGCGCGGACGCGGCCGTCTCCCAGTTCGTCGTAAAGAACATCGAGTCCGGCGGAAACCCGCCCAACTGGAGCGTAGCCAACTGCGTCGTCACCTACACGGCCCCGCCGAAAGCGCCGACGCTTATATCGCCGAAAGACAACGCCGTGGCGGTCTCCCTGAACCCGACGCTTGCCTGGACGCCCGTGAACGCGTGGGACTACACCCTCTCCTTCTCCGAGACCCCGGATTTCAGCGGCCCCACCGCCGACTACGACGCCGGGACCGCCTCGAGCTTCACGGTCCCGGATCCGAGCCCGCTAAGCCCCGGCACCCTGTATTACTGGAAGGTGACCGCCCATCAAAACGACGGCAACTATGACAGCGGCGTCTTCAGCTTCAGGACCGACATGGCCGTCCCGGCGGACGGGGTCTACGACGCTTCGCTCTACGGCCTCATAGAGGGCGACTGGGACCAGTGGTCCCAGGCCGACAAGGACGCCTACGGCGAGGCCTATTACGTCGAGATACCCAAGCACAACTCGATGATAATCCAGACCCTTCTGGACAAGGCCGCCTCGACCGCGGCCACCCCGTCGAACCCGGACGGCATAACGACTGTCCTGCTCCCGCCCGGCATATACTGCATCGGCGCGGACGTCAGCCAACCCAGCCAGAGGTGCCTCTACATCAACTACAGCAAAACGACGCTGAAAGGCTCCGGCGTTCCGAACGGCCGCGGCCCGGCGGCCGGCGGAACGGTCCTCAAGTCCCCGTGGCGGTACAACGCCGGCCCGCTCCTGGGCAACTTCCGCGCAGCGGCGATCCAGATAAACGGCGCGGCCTGGGGCGGCCCGACCGCCGTGCACACCATCCGCATCGAGAACTTCGAGCTGGACGGCGGCGGAAAATGGACCGGCAGGTACGACTGGGGCTATGACCCGTCGATCGACTACGGCTGGGACATCGGCAACCACGGCATCAACGTCAACGTGGACAAACAGGTGGACTCCGTGTTCATCGACCACATGTACATACACGATTTCAGGGGCGAGGTCCTCTACATCGGCGGGCACAGCACCGGCTACCTGGAAGTCTCCAACTGCATAGTCGGCGGCACGAACGCCTCCTGCAACAACCTGGACGGTCAGTGGCTCTACTGCCACGACAACCAGTGGGGCCTGGCGAACGAGAACAGCCGCTTCTGGATGGAGTATTCGCCGCGCCAGTGCACGATATTGTACACCCCGCAGCCCCTTCCGGACTACGTGCCCCAGGTTATGAAGGACGCCAAGGCCTCCATATCCTATTTCTCCGACAGCACGTACCTGAACTCCGACTTCCGCCAGGCGGACACCATCGCCATCGCCCAGGCGCAAAACGACGCCACGTCCATGTACTTTGTCAACAACACCTTCGACAACTCCGGCGTGGACGCCAACTATCAGGCCGCCGGCGTCTCCAACCCGAGGGGCGCGAACGCGATCTTCCAGTTCTGCGGCGGCGCGCTGGGCGGAAACGGCCAAATAGTCGTGCGCGGCAACACCGTCCGCAACCAGAGCGGCCCGTTCTTCAGCCTGAACGACGGCGGCCCGACCGGCGAGGGCGTCTGGTATCTGCGCCGCGGCAACATCACCGTCGAAGACAACGTCTGCGAGAACATCGGAGGCCCGGGCATCGGCATCTTCTCCTTCACCGGCAACTGGTCGCCCTATCCGGCGTATCTCGAGAACTTCGCCGCCAGAAACAACACGGTGACCGCCAAGGACGGCTCGATAGCCGTGCTCTCCAGCGGGCCGAACGACATTGTCTCCGGGCCGTTCAACATCAGCTGGTGGGGCGACTTCACGGCAGGCGCGCCGATCCCGGCGTCCGACAAGGTCAACACCGGCGGCATAGCCGACCAGATCTACGCGATGGCGCCCTATTTCTGCGACAACGTCGAAATTTCGGGCAACACCTTCAACAACTGCGCCCCGCCGCTGTCCTACTTCAAGTTCCTGGGCAGGCTTCCGCTGTTCAAAGATAACGTATACAACGCGCCCGCGTCCGGTCCGACCGGCGGCTACTATTTCATCACGCCGCCCGCCAATCTGATCAAGCCCGCGTATGAGCAGGCGACAATCAGCGCCGCCGTCGCGCCGGTGGCCACCTCGGCCTCGCTGGACGCCGCCTACGGCGCGCTTCAGCCGGCGGTTGCCGTGGTACCGGTCACGGCCTCCATGCTGACGGGCGTTTACCGCGACGGGCAGCCGCTCCTTCTAACCATAGCCGCGGGTTCCCCGCCGGTCACGTTCGCGGCGGACGAGGCGCTGGGCTACAGCGTCCCGAAGGCCGTCACGCTCTCGGCCGGCCAGAGCATGAACTTCACCTATGACCAGGCGAGGGAGCTGTGGGTCGGCGAGGCGGCGGCGGTCGACAAAACGGCCCTCGACGCGCTTATCGCCCAGGCGGACGCGGCGTTCGCTGCCAACAAGTACGACGTATACACCGCCGCCAGCGTGGCCGCCCTCCAGAATGCCCTTGCCGCGGCGAAAGCCGTCAGCGCGGACACGAACGCCTCCCAGCAGCAGGTTGACGACGCCTATGCCGCGCTTGACGCGGCGCTCAACGCCGTTCTGGCGTCGCCGGCGTCGCTTGTCGTGGGCGTCAAGTCGATGGCGGCCAAGATCGGCAAGCCTTTGGCCATCCCGTACAC
>WQUN01000092.1 GCA_009782085.1 Bacillota bacterium | reverse complement strand
GGCAATCCTGCCATCAAATATGCTATGTTTTCCATTTCTATCGCCCTTGATTAGTATATAACCTTTTTTGCATGTTGTCAATTTATGTTAGTGCATATGGAGCAGAGCCCCTGCCCTACATGTGGTTTGTGCATTTCTCCATAAATTAGACTGACCTGGTGAGCGCCCTCGGAAACCAATAAATCCCAGTTGTCAGCTGAACGAAGCGAAGGGCCTTTATCCGAAAATTGTACCGTAACAATGGGGGGAAGATTCTTCGCTATCGCTCAGAATGACAGTCCCGGCGCGGCTTTCGAGTTTCCGAGGGAACTCCTGGTAATTCGGGAGGCAGAATCTGAAGATACAGTATGTACGGGCTGCTGATAGGGAGGAAAAACTGATGGACGATACGACAGTGATCATCCGCGACTTTTACGACGCCGCTGTTGAAGGCGAATGGAACCGCATCGCGGGCAGGCCGGAGTTCCTGTTGACTTGCCGGATGCTCGGCCGCTACATAATGCCGGGCGACAGGGTTCTCGACATTGGCGGCGGGCCGGGGCGCTACTCGCTCTGTCTCGCGGGAAAAGGCTGCGACGTGACGCTCTTTGATTTATCGCCGGAAAATGTCAGATTCGCGAAGGAACGCGCCGCCGAACAGGGGCTGTCCATAAATGCCGTCGCGGGTGACGCGCGGGAGGCGGACAAACTGGTCGCCGGGCAGTTTGACCATGTCCTGCTGATGGGGCCGATGTATCATTTGTTAGAGGAAGCGGACAGGGTGACTGCCATAAATTCCGCGTTGAAACTCTTAAAGCCAAATGGTATCATTTATGTGTCGTTTATCAACATGTTTGCTGGAATTATTTACTATATGAAGTGTCAGCCGGATTTGCGCAGCTATCCCGATGACATGCCGTATTTTGAGGCTTTTTTCAACGACAACGGCTATGCCGGCCCGGCGTTTACGCAGGCGTATTTTGCCAAGCAGAGCGAAATCCTGCCTTTTATGGCGCAATTCCCGTTGGAAAAGCTGCATTTTTTCGGTCAGGAGGGTATCACACCGCCTTGCGAAAGCAATATCATGTCGCAGCCGCCGGAAATTGTGGAGTTGTGGCTTAACCTCTGCGAAAGAGTATGGGAACGGGAGTATCTACTCAGCTGGTCTGAGCATTTGATGTACGTGGGGAGGAAAATCCGATGAAAACACTTGAAACGGAAAGGCTTATTCTGCGGGAGTTCAGAGAGGACGACTTCGCCGCCGTGCACAGCTACGCAAGCCGCTCGGAGAACGTGATTTATATGCCGTTTGGGCCGAACAGCGAGGAACAGACACTGGCTTTTATCAACAGGGCGATCGAATACGCGCATGAAATCCCCTGCTCCAAATATCAATATGCCGCCGTGATGAAGGATACCGGTAAACTGATCGGCGGATGCACGCTCGCGTTACACGGTGACGAAGCAGAAGTAGGGTGGATTTTACACAGCGATTTCTGGAAACAGGGGTATGGGCCGGAGATTGGGAATGCTCTGCTAAAGTATGGCTTCGAAGAGTTTGGGCTGCACCGCGTTACCGCTCGCTGCGACGCGGAAAACTACGGATCGTACCGGGTCATGGAGAAAATCGGTATGCGCCGCGAGGGGCTGTTCATCGAAGGACGTCCAGCTAATAAATTGTCTGATAAGCATTATAGCGACGAGTTGTCATACGCTATTTTGAAGGAAGAGTGGGAAACACAGAAGGAAATCGCCTATTACAACGCCCTGCCGGTATTATTTGACGGCTTTTTCGAGTTGCCGGAACTTTCCGACGGGGAAATCCATCTTGTATGCACAGCAAAAAAACCAGCGGATTCGGAGAAAAAGCTGGTTCCCGCGTATGACTTCGCCGTCTGCAAAAGTAGCGAGAAGATTGGCGAGATAAATTTACGGATAGGGTATACGGACGGCCTGTACTTCGGCGGACAAATCGGGTACGGTATAGATGAAAAATATCGCGGCCACGGCTACGCAGGACGCGCGTGCCGCCTGCTGGCCCCAGTCGCGAAGGCTCACGGCATGACAAAGTTGCTTATCACAAATAATCAAACCAATACCGCCTCACGGCGTGTGTGTGAAAAGCTGAGAGCGCGATTACTTCGCGTCGCGCGCCTGCCCGAGTGGCATGACCTGTATAAAAGAGGGCAGCGGTTCTCCAATATCTACGAATGGAGCGTGGAGTGATGGAGCGCATCCTTCTTTTCAATGAGTGAAAGGCTGTTTGTCATTCCCTATTCTCTGCTTAATAATTTCTTCGGCAACCTCTATAAACCCCCATTGTCATTCTGAGCGCAGCGAAGAATCTTGTGTTTTGGCTGTTTAAGATCCTTCGCTTCGCTCAGGATGACAGTTTATTGAGGTTGCCTCTTGTACATCAAAATAATAACCTGACACTAAAATTATTAAAATTACCCACAATTTTCATATTTTCGTTGAAAACCAATATTGAACGCTGTAATCTTTTCCCATATCGGAATCCCGCTGTCACTCACCCGTTATCGGACGCCCGCAAAGTCCCCGGCGATTGATAATCGCTCCTGCGACGGGCCGCATGTACATGAGCGCGTCGTCCTACGCCTCCCCCGGCTGCTGCTCCAGGGCGTCATACCGGCTGCTCAAAAGGATTATATCGACCCGCCGGTTCTTCGCCCTGCCCATTGGCGTGGAGTTGTCCGCCAGCGGCCTGTATTCCCCGTAGCCGACGGCCGAAAGCCTCTCAGGCGGGATGTTTGCCCTGTCGGTCAGCAGGCGGAGCACGTTCGTGCTCCGGGCGGAGGACAGCTCCCAGTTGGAGCCGTAGCGGCTGGTGCTGATGGGCGTGTTGTCCGTGTGGCCCTCGACGCGGATGTAGTTGTCCAGCATACTTAGCGCGTTCCCGATCTGCACGAGCTCCGCCGCCGCCTGCGCGTTGATGTCGGCGCTGCCCAGGTCGAAAAGGATGGCGTCGTTCACGCTGATAACCAAGCCGCGCTCGTCTATCTTGGTGGTCACGTCGTTGGAGATGTTCTGCTCGGCAAAATAGCTTTTAAGCCGCGCCTCGACGCCCTTCATGCCCTCCAGCTCCTCGTCCCCGCCTTGGCCGGGGGTGGGGGAGGGGGCGGGCGTGCTCACTTCCTGGCCGTCGTCGAAGATCACGCTGCCGTCCTGCCCGAGGATGCCGTTCTGTTCCTCCAAAATGCCGGTGCCTCCGGTCAAAGCGATGTTGAGCGACCTGGCCAGGACGTGGAATTTGGCCGCGTCGATCTGGCTCATGGCGTACATCACCACGAAAAAAACCATCAGCAAGGTGATGAAATCGGCGTAGGAAATCATCCAGCGCTCGTGATTGTCGGCTTTTTCCTCATCTTTACGAAACATACAAACCTCCCTGCCGCCTACGCCGCCTCTGCCGCCTCAAACTTCGCGAGCGACGCCGGGTCCAGATATACCTTCAGCTTTTGCACCATGATCTTGGGATTGTCCCCGGAAGCGATGGACAGCACGGCCTCCATTGTCATCAGCTTTTCGTTCACCTCCGCCGTGTCCAGGGCCCTGAGCTTGGCCCCGATCGGCAGGAAAACGAGGTTCGCGAAGCCGATGCCGTACATGGTGGCCAAAAAGGCGGTGGCTATCTGGCCGCCAAGGGTGGTGGGGTTGGAGAGGTTCGAGAGCACGTGCACCAGGCCCATGACGGTGCCGAGTATGCCCATCGTGGGCGAATAGCCGCCGGCGGCCTCGAATATGTGCGCGTTGGCCTTGTGGCGCCTGACGCTCTGATCGATGTCCGTCTCCATTATCGAGCGGATCAGCTCCAGGTTGGTCCCGTCCACGGCCATCGACACGCCCTTTCGCGTGAACGGGTCGACGCTTTCGGCCCTCATGTCGTTCTCCAGCGACAGCAGGCCTTCCCTCCTGGCCTTGGCGGAGAGCTCGGAAAAATAGTTGATCCGCGAGATCAGGTCCGCCTTTTTGTTTCCCAGGGCTATGCGTATAAGTCTGAAAGTATTCTTCAGGTACTGCACGGGTATGGTGACGCCCACGGCCCCGACCGTGCCGCCGAGCACGATCATCAGCGCAGGAATGCCGAACAGCGCGCTTAACTGACCGCCTTCAATAGTAAAGGCCAAAATCAGCATTGCGAATCCAAAAACCAGGAAAATAACGGTCATGAGGCGTCCCTCCACGTATTAAGAAGCGCTATATCTCGCTAATGCAGACTATCCCCCGCCCGCGGTTTTTCAGCGCGGCGTACAGGCGCGCGTGATCCGCGCCCGAGATCCTGACGCAGCCGTGGGTCTGATCCAGCCCGCCGACCGTCCGCGCCCGGCGGTCCCTGTAACTTATAGGCAGCCCGAGATCGGCCCTGTCTTTGTATTTGTTGGCCCCGCTGTGTATCAAAATCCCGTCGCGCCCGTACGTCACGGCGCTCACGTCGGCGGCCTCGAGCTCGACGCAGCCGTAGCCCCCGAATTCCACCCGTTCACGCGGCCTGTCGCTGACGAAAGCCCTGAAAACGCCCAAAGGCGTGTCGGCATAGGCCTCCCGCCAGTCGGGGTTCATCGTCATGCTCTGGCCCAGGCAGGGCATCTCCAGCATCCGGCCTCCCGCGCCGTCGAAAACGATAAGCTCGCCCGGCACGCCCCTGTTTTTTTGGAGCAAAATGTGTATGACCCATCCGTAACCGGCGGTTTTATAGGAATCCCGTATAAGGGCCGACCAGGTTTTCGGCCCCACGGCCCCGTCCAGCCCGTTTACGCCGTTAACGCCGAGATTATAGTTGAATTGAAACAGCAAAACGGCCGCCTTAGCCGCGATATCGAACTTCCCGTCCGCATCGAGGGATGAGAACGCGTATTTGCGGCTCAGCAGATACTTGGCCGCCCTGACCGCGTCGCCGTCCGCGCCAAATTCCCAGCCCGGCCCCCGCCATTCCACGGTCGAGACGAGTTTCTCCCAGGTTCCCGCGTCCGCGGTCCCCGTCGGGGCAAGCCCGTTCTCCGCCTGAAAGGACATCAGCGCCTTTTGCGTTGCGGCGTCAAAATCGGCGCCGGCCTCTCCCGGGTCAAAGTTTCTGTTTCTGAGCAGCAGCTTCAGGGCGTAAACCTCATGCCCGGAATCGCCCGCCGAGAGCGTCTTCCAGCCGTAAGCCGCCGGCGCGGCGTTCACGTATGCGGCTGACATGGCGGGAGCGGCCGGCGCTGCGGATACATGCGCGGCCGGCGCTGCGGATCCACGGCTGTAAGCCGACGCCCCCGCTTGCGCGGACGCGGCGGACACGGGCGTGGCTGGCGCGGCGGGCACTGACGTGGTTGACACGCATACGGCGTGTGCCGGCGCGGCGGCCGCAAAAGCAAATAGGGCGGCGCACAGGATCGGGAATGGTTTCCTCATGTCGTTTCAACCCCGGTGTAAGTTCACTGTAAACGCGTAATCAGGTTTTGCGGGGGCGACCAGATCGCCCGCGGCATTAATGTACGTGCCTTTGTCATAGATGTAAGTCATATGGTTTCCGGATGCCGCCTTTTCCATTTTTAGCAAAACGGAAATATTTATGCACGCGCGTCATGGCTGCGCATGAATTGCAAAGCGCACAAACGTCGTAGAGTGCGACGCAATGCCGCAAGTTAACGAGCCGGTCATTACCATTTTCAAAATTCGGTACGATAAACCATTTTGCAGCGGTCATTGGTGGGGCGGGGGCTCTGCTCCTGTCGGGGTTTTGTGAACGAGCCGGTCATTACCATTTTCAAAATTCGGTACGAAAAACCATTTTGCAGCGGTCATTGGTGGGGCGGGGGCTCTGCTCCTGTCGGGGTTTTGTGGCGGCGGGAGCAGAGCCCCCGCCCTACAATGACAACATAGGTGCCTCAAAAACGTTTAAGAACAACCTTGGCAATATTTATCTCCTTATCCTGCTGTCATTACCATAATTACGAGCTTGATAATGCGAAACGGTCAAGACCGTTCCCTATACAGACAGATATTAGTTCACCGTGGCATATGCGCCGCATACGTTGAAATTCCGAGGCGTAAGACGCGACGTCCACGGCGCGTCGTCCATCCCAAAAGAAACTGCTCATTGTCATTCCGCATTGTCATTCTGAGGCAAAGGCGAAGGATCCCAGGAGCCCTAGGATCCTTCGCTTCGCTCAGGATGACGCGCGATCCTCTATTTGCGGTGCGTTATATTGGCGTCGCGTCAATCGTTATCCGCGCCGCGCCGTTTCCGCCGCTTGAACAGGATACCCGCCATAACGCCGCCCGCGGCGCACAGGATACCGGCAATCACGCAGCCCGCTGCGTACAGTGTTCCAGCCGTTCGCGGCGATGAATCCGAGCTGTCGCCGGTCTTGGGGTTGCCCTTTGGAGTCCCCTCCGGTTCCGGCGCGCCCCTGGGCGTCCGCTCCTCGTCTATTGCCACGGTCTGGCCGTCCATTGTCTGCTCCGGGACGACCTCGACCCGCGTGACCGAAGGCGTGACGGCGGTTTCCTCTCCGGGAAGCTCTTCTATCGGGATACCCATTGGCGCGTATTCCCCGGGAAGGCCGGTATAATCCGGGACTCCCTGCGGGAGCTCGCCCTCTCCGATTGTGACGGCCTCACCCGTCCCGGGGCCCTCTGGCCCCGGATAAGTCGGGGTGTACTCTCCAAGCGATCCGGGCGATCCGGGCGGAGGTCCCGGCGGCGGTGTTACGACGGGCGGGACGGTTGCCGGCGGCGTCTGTTCAGGCGGTTCCGTAACGGTAGGCGTCTGTTCAGGCGGTTCGTTCGCCGGAGGCGTCTGCTCAGGCGGTTCCGTCGCGGGAGGCGTCTCTTCCGGAGGCTCCGTCGCCGGAGGCGTCTCTTCAGGCGGCTCCTCCGTCTCGTTCGGCGGCTGGGTGGCAGGAGACTGCGTTTGGGGCGATATGACCGTGTTGTAGATCACGGCTTCCGTCCAGACGCCGTTCACGTCGTCCCAGACCGGCTGCTCATACAGTATCTCAAAGCCCTCGTAAGAGTTTTCCCCGGCGTATATGGCGAGTTCCCCCTCGTAAGGCACAAATCCCTCGTCATAGGGCACGAACTCCCCGTCTTCGATGTGCCCTTCCGCGACGGTGTAGATGATTGGCGAAACCATTCCGCCGGCGCCGGCGTCAGCCGAGTACGTCATTAGTCCGTCCCAGGTGTGCGTCCAGTCATTGGCCTCTTTGAGCTCCACGGGCTCCGCCGCCGGAACGCCGTCCGCGTAGAGCCTCGCCCAGACGGGCCGCTCCCCGCCGGTGTCCCAGACCTTGCGGACCGTAACGCCGGTGAGTTCGCCGACGTCCAGCCTGCCGTTGTTCCCGAGCATGTATACTTCGTTCGGGCCGAAGGTCTCGGCCTGGAGCGCGAAGTCGTAAGTCCGGGTGCGGTTTTCGCTCTTCGCCTTTTTCCCGACGTTTGCCGGCTTGCGAGTCCCCGCCGGGATATAGGGGACCCCGGCCGGCGAGACGGATATGGGCGAGAACATCTTGTCAACCGGCTCGTAAACCGTGACCACGTAGCCGGGCGCGGTTTCGTCGAAGTATTCGTTCAGCCAATAGTAGCTGGCCGTGGCGACATAGCTTTCCGCCGGCTCGGCGTCGCCCGGATTCGCGTAGACGGGCGTGTCCTTCTGGAAAAAGTAGTAGGGGTTCTTTTTGTTCGGCTTGAAGATCGCCACGGCGGTGTCATGGGTCAGTTCGCCGCCGTAACGCCAGTCGTTGGAGTAGAAGGCGTATCCGTCGGGCCCGGCGTTATGGCCGAGATAATCGGCGGATACGTTTTCCAGGGTAAAGCCCCTCTCCAGCCCCACGGCGTAATACGCGCGCAAGGGCGCGCTCTCACTGATCCGCAGAAGGTCGACCTGCCCGGGATGTTCCTCGTCAAAGACGGGACTGACGGTGCGCATGGGGATGAGGCTCGCGGGGATATACCACCTGACCATCTGCTGCCCCGCGGCAAGCGGCATGTACAGGCCCGGCGCGTTTTTCATGCCGAAGCCGCCCAGCCTTAACGCGGTTATGACCAGCATGTGGGTGTACATCAGGTTGGTATCCTCGCCCGTCACCTCGTTCAGGACGCGCCCGTCCAGGGAGTGCAGCTCGACGACGCAGGCCGCGCCCGGGGGCGGCGGATTCACTTCGCCGCCGGTGTTGTAATACGGCCCCATGTATTCCGTGTCCAGGCCGGCGTACCATTTGAGCGCGCCCATATAGTCGGACGGGCCGTTATAATACAGGGAGCCGCCGGCGGCGCTGGTTCCGATGATGTCCGCCGCCGTGCCCGCGCCGACGCCGATCCACTCGGCCAACATGCGGACATAGGCGTCCCATTCGGGGCTGGCCGGCCCGCGGGACATTTCCATCGCCAGGTGGCGCTCGTCAGTCATCTCGCCGGCTATCTCGAAACCGCGCTGCCCGCGGAAGGCCATGTGTTCGCCCAGGATGTCCGAAATGACGAGATAGCCCGACAAATCAGGCTTCGCGGGGTCTATGTCCGTGGCGTAATGCCCCTTGGACACCATCAGCGCCGCGATGCTCTCAAAGGCATCCATCACCGCCCGCCGGTCGTCGGCCTGGAAATAGCCGTCGGTGTAGGCGTAGCTTTTGATATAGCCTCCGAAGTTTTCGGTGGTCATAAGGCTCCGGGCGCTGCTGCTGTTCTTGTTAAGGGCCGGAAAAGTGACCTTCGCGCCGGATATGAAGGCGTCCAGCAGTGTTTTCAGGTTGTAATCGTTTTTGTTATAAGTGTCCGTGACCTTGCCGGCGTACATCGCCGGGTTCATCACCGATTTGGCGTGATCCGAGCTTACGCCGACGCCGATCGTGTAGAACCACGGGGACCGCTCCGACGGGACGCCGTAGTAATGGTCGCCCACCTTCTGCTTCCAGTAGGACGCCGTGGCTACCGCGAGAAAACTCATCCCCAGGTCCCCGCCGGAGGTCGGGCCATAGCCGCTGTCGTAGCCTTTGTCCGTGGACGCGCCCTCTACGCGGTAATCGCGCCAGCCAAGCGTCGGCTCCCCGTCCGTCAGCAATATCAAAGCCGGGCGGCGGGTCACCTTCACGGTCTTTCCTTTTTCCGTGACATAATCCTTGGTGGTGTCGGCGTTGTCCATTAGTATTTTGGCGCCCTCGTATATGCCGCGCTGGGTCGGAGTGGCGCCCGAGACCAGGACCGTCCTGTCGCCCGGGGTCTGGGCGTACAGCTCAGGGTTTACCGAGATCACGTCGCCGCTGATGCTGAAAAACCGCCCGTTCGAAACGGTATAGTGCCCGAGGGACAAAAGCTTGTTGATACGGGAGACGTTATTGTTGCCCTGCAGGTATCCGCCGTAGCAGACGACCGCGACGCGGTTGTCCGGGTTGGCCTCCAGGAGGGTCTTAAGCGCGTGGTTCAGCGCGTCGACCATTACCTCCGCCCTGGACATGTCGCCCAGTTTATAGAGGTCCATGCTCTTGGACACGTCCACGATGAAAACCGCGTCGGTGGGTTCGGTTACCGTATCGACCGAATAGCCCTGCGACAGCGCGGACAAAGTGACCATGAACTCATCCGGGCCCGCGTAAACGGCGGCGGAACCTCCGCCGGGGCCGGAGACGGCGTCGTCGGCGTTCACCGATTTGTCCACCCATATGCGGCCGTTTTCGACGGTCGACGGCGGGAAATCCTCCGCGTGACCGGACGTGTCGGGGTCCGCGGTCATCAGGAAGACGTCGCGGAACGGGCGGTCACGCTCTCCCGCGGCGCTGGTGGCGGTGGCTGAGGGGAAAAGTATCAGCAGCGCCAGAAAAAGCGGGAAAAATGTCTTTCTCATCTTAATTTTTGTCATAATATCGCCTTTCGCATGGATTGGGATGTGGGTACTGTTATACGGTTGTATTGTTTGTAGAAAACTGATGGAATATGCGAAAGGGCGCGTCAGACAACCGCATAAATGTGATATGCGAAAAATGACGTAAGCAGAACAAAGGAACGCCCGTTTGGACGTCCCTGTGCAATGCCGCATGACGCGCCGCATGTGTAGGGCGGGGGCTTGCCCCCGCCGCGCCATGCGGTCACAATGGAGTTCTCGGCGGGGGCAAGCCCCCGCCCTACTGTGTATTTTGACTATTTGGCAATTCAACCTTATTTCCGACTAAACCGGAGTGCGAAAACATTAGCCTCCTCTGTCACGTCGTCGGCAAATGTTTTCTGCATCCGGTATAACACCTTTGTCATTCTGAAACGGGCCTGCCGGATAAAAGATCCATTTTCCTTTTCATATAATATTGAAAATCCTCCCATGAGACTTCGGGCGAAACCAGGTGATCCACGGTGGGGATATAACCGCCTTCCTCGATCAGAGGCGCAAGCGCGGCCAGATGCTTTTCTATGGCCTGTTTTCCTTTGGCGATTTCCATTTTATCGACGCCGCCCATAAGGCGCAGGCCCTTCCCGAACTTTTCGCGTATCCTGACCGGGTCCATGCCCGCGACCCGTTCCAGCGGCCAGATCCCGTCAACACCGGCGTCCATGAGCAGGGGGAGGAGAGCCTCGCAGTTCCCGTCCGTATCGACAAATACGTATTTTACGCCGTGGCTCTTGTAAAAATCCGTCAGCCGGCGCATATGCGGATATATAAATTCCTTATAACTTTCCGGGCCGATCAGGGGACCGGTCTTCATGGACATATCCTCGCTTAACATCACATAATCGAAATCGGATTCCGCGAGCGCCTTTTTAGAGGTCTCAATGGTGAAATCCGCGATAAACTCCATCATTTCACGCACCAAGTCGGGCTGGTCATAAAATGCGTAGGAGAGGTTTTCCGTGCCCATCCATTCCCTGCATCTCCAGTAGAATCCCGCTGTGCTGCAATTTCTCCCGAGTATAAGCACATGCTTCCTGTTTTTCCAGTTGGGAAGCGATATTTCCCGCCACCCCGCCGGGTACCTGCCGTTCAGGCCGGCTTCATACCTTTTTTTCAGCTCTCGGAAATCGCCGGCGTTTTCGACCGGAAAACTTAGATAGGTGTCCATGCTGCTGCGCATACCGTCGACCGTTCCGTCGATCAGAGCCTTCCGGACGATGCCGCCACTGTCGCGGAAAATCTCATACCGCTCCGTTTTGTCCAGCAGGGTATAGCCAAAATCAGGCATCATGCCGAAATTTACGTCAAAAAATTCCCGGGTGTCCATCTCAAAATATTCGTCGCCGGTAAACCAGTCCCATTGTATGGAAAACTCGTTCATGCCCTCTTTTTTCCAGCGCTCCTTTGTCTGCGCCCATACCCCGACCTCATGATTTGGCGCCCGGTCGACCGGCCTGTACTCCATGACGTTGATAAACCTTTCCCGTTGCGTCATTTGCTTGTCGGTGAACATACGGACCTCCCGAATCGTTTGTACGCATATTATAACCGCAGGGAAATTTTTTGTCCATTGCGTGTGTAAAAATGATATAATTCTTTAACAGACCGGAAATATCCGTTAAGGAGCATATATGAACTCGCGAAAAAGCCTCGCGCTGCTGCTTGTCCTGATCCTCCCGGCCGTGTCGTCGTGCGTTTTTCTGCCGAAGGAGGACCCCGTGCCGCCGCCGCCGCTGATCTATTCCTACGAGAGCGCCCAGTATCAGCTGGTGACCGTGGCGCGCGGGAATGTGGATCTGTTTACGGACGTCAGCGCCACATATGTCCCGGCCAGGCAGGAGACGCTCTCTTTCAGGCTTACCGGCCTCCTGATAAAGTCCATAGACGTAGGCGTCGGCGACGCCGTCACGAAGGGTCAGATACTTGCCGAGCTAGACCGGGACGACATCCTGGCAATGATCGCGCAGACGCGGCATGACCTGGATATGCTGGAACTGTCGATGCGTCAGCTTGGGGAGGACGAGGCCCTCGCGCAAAAGCTCGCCCGGGCGACCGGCGCGGAGGACGACGGAAGTTTCGGCGCGCGCAGGGAGGATCTGCAAAGCCGGATAGACATAACCCGCCTGGACCTGGAAAACCTGGAGAACCAAAGCGCCAAGCGGGTGATCACCGCCGGGATCGACGGGGTCGTGACCTCCGCGCACGAGTATGCCGACGGGGAATACTCCAAAGAAGGCGTTTCGATCGTGACCGTCTCCGACAAGTCGCTGTCCGTGTTCAGGGTTTACGGCGACGATGCGCAGTATTTCAAGGAGGGGGACGCCGAAACGATCACGGCCGGAGGAACGGATTACACGGGCGCGGTGGTTTCGGCCGAATCGCTCGGCGCGGAGCCGGACGGCAAAACGGCCTACATACGGCTCGACGACGCGTCCGCGGGCGCGGTCAGCTCCTACGGCACAATACGCGTCTACCTCGACCGGCGGACGGACGCGCTCTATCTGCCGAAGGAGGCCGTGAAAAAGGCCAACGATCAGGAATACGTATATATGCTGGACGGCAACGGGGTAAGGGTCCAGCGGAACGTCACGACGGGCCTCGCCGGCAACACGGCCGTCGAGATCACCGGCGGCCTCAAAGAGGGCGACGCAGTCATTGCGGGGTGAGAAAAACGAAATTCAGAAGATATATCTATATCGCGGCCGCCGCGCTTCTGCTCCTCGGCGGCTGTTCCGGCGCGAAAAAACAGGAAATCGCGCTGTTGGATCCGGTGGGCGTGCAGCTCGACACCGAAAAGGTCCGGGTCAGAGACATCGTCGTCTCCGACCAATACACGGCGTCGGTGAGGGCCGTATCGGAGCGTGTTTACTTCCGCGCGGGCGGCCGGCTGAAGGATATCTATGTCCGGACCGGGCAGAGCGTCAAAAAGGGCGACCTCCTGGCCGAGCTGGACACGGAAGACGCGCGGAGGGACATAGACGACGCGGAAAAGGCCCTGGAAAGCCTGGAGAGATCATATGAGCACGCCAACTCGCAGGCGCGGTTTGACATAGAGCTGGAGAACTTCCGGCTCGATAAAATGCGGCTGACGCCGGAGACTTCGGCGGCGGACCTGCGGGCCGAGGAGATCCGCGCGGAGATGTTAAGCCTGGACCTTCGGCACGCCGTCGAGCGGCAGGACGCGGAGCTGGAGTGGCGTAGGAGCCTTCTGGACGACAAGCGGGCCAGGCTCGGCGAGGCTTCGCTCGCCGCGCGGACGGACGGGGTAATTACATATGTAAGCGCCATAATGCCTGGGGACGCGGTCCCGCCGTTTACGGACATAGTCAGGCTGGCTGACGGGGACCCCGCCTCGCTGCTGGTGATCTGCGACTCCGCGGCGGGCTCGCCCCCATACGGCGACAACAAAACGACGGCCGTCATAGGCGGCAGGGAATACGAACTGGAGTATGTCCAACCGACGATGAAGGAGATGCT
>WQUN01000091.1 GCA_009782085.1 Bacillota bacterium | reverse complement strand
GTTTCGTTTGAAATTGAGCTTCAAACTTCGCGCAAAACGCCCCTGAACAACAGTCGTTTCGCGCTCGTTTTCAGCTCATTTCAAATCGAAACGACTTTATCAAAAAACGCCGTGGAAAAGCCCACAGCGCCCTTGCCGCTTCCATATCATTATATTGCGGAACGGATTTTATGTCAACCGGGTATTCGTCTGCGGGACGCGGCAAATTTACGCCCTTGACGATCTCGATTAAACATGTATTGTATAATGAGTAATTAGTAAAACATACTGAGTAAATTGTCAGGGAGACCCGTCATGTTCAAAAGGCTTTTAACAAGCGGCATTACCCCGAAGCCCTTTCCCTCGTCATAGGCGGCGCGAATCTGAGCCTGGAGGATTTCCTGTCGGGCAAAAAGCCGTTGTTTCTGTAGCGAGGCGCAATCAGACCCTTTTCTTATGGAAAGCCGAGGGAACCAGCCGGTACGCTTCCTTTTTGTCCGCCTTGGTGACGTAGCGCGTGGCGATCCGCCCGCCGCACCCGGGACAGAACAAAGCCCCGTGAAACTGTGAAAAGTCGACGGAACCCTCGATGATGCGGTCGTTGTACATCTTCACGAGATTGCTTTCGTCAACTTTCTGATAAAGGGCGATGAAACAGCCGCAGTAAGCGCATGTGATCTCCAGCAAATGGCTGCCCCTGACCTTCCGGCTGTTCGGGTTTCTGTAGATTTCCATGGTTATCTTGCCTTTTCGTATAATTCGTTATAAGTCGTTTCGATTTGAAATGAGCTGAAAACGAGCGCGAGACGACCAATGTTCAGGGGCGTTTCGCGCGAAGTTTGAAGCTCAATTTCAAACGAAACGACGATATTCCTTCAACTGTCTCCTTAGCATCTCCGGCGGATTCAGCCCGTACGGGCATTTCGCCGCGCACCGGCCGCATCCCCTGCAATTATCGATTCTGTCCATATATTCTTTCCATTCCGCCGAAAGGAAGTTTTCCGACGGCATCCTTCTTATGAGCAAGGTTATCCGCGCCGACGTGCTGATCTGTATCCCCTCGGGGCACGGCATACAGTACCCGCAGGCGCGGCAAAACGAGCCGCCGAGGGTGTTTTTGTCGTTTTCTATGGCCGCCCGCAATTCATCCGTCATTTCCGGGGGATTTTTCTCCAGTTCAAGGAACTCGTCCAGCTCCCTCATGCGCTGTATGCCCCAGATCGGAACCACATTGTCATATGCGGCCAAAAACGCGAAGGCCGCCTTAGCGCCGCTCAAAAGGCCGCCAGCCATGGCCTTCATCGCGATCACGCCCACGCCGCGCCTTTTGCACAGGTCTATAAGCGCGAGTTCCTCTTCGGTCGAAAGGGAGCACAGCGGATACTGGAGGGTGTCGAAAAGCCCGGTTTCGACCGCGCCGGCGGCGACCTCGGCGCTGTGGCCGGACAGGGAGATAAACCTTATCTTGCCTTCCTTCTTTGCCTTTAACAGCGTGTCGTAAATCCCGTCTTCGCCGTCCGGCCGGTGGATTTTGTTCGGATTGTGTATCTGGAAAATGTCTATATAGTCCGTTTTCATCATTCTGAGGCTGTTCTCGATGTTGGCCGCGAGCTGTTCCGGCGGCGCGGGCGCCGATTTTGTGGCGAGGACGATGTTTTTTCTCACGCCGGCCAGGGCGGCGCCTATCCTCTCCTCGCTCGTGGTGTAGGCGTTCGCCGTGTCGAAGAGGGTGACGCCGTTTTCATACGCCTTGCGCAGCAAAGCCGTGGATTCGTCGAAGCTGACCCTCTGTATCGGGATGCAGCCGAAGCCCGTGCGCCCGACCGTGAGATTTGTGCGTCCCAGCCGTACCTGTTTCACAAAAAGATCCCCTTTGGGTTTGGTGTTAGCCGGAAATCAAGGTTGATAATACTATATGTATTTGAAGCATACTTCTTCACATTAAATGACACGCCGATATGTAGGGCGGGGGCAAGCCCCCGCCGCGCCTGCGAGAGTTCCCGGCGGGGGCAAGCCCCCGCCCTACTGTATGTTTTGATTGTTTGTCAATTCAACCTTATTTCCGAATAACACTTTGGGTTTTCATTATGCCGGAGCGGGTAAAGTCAAAACTCCTTGCGCAGCTCCGGCACGCGCAGATACACATTGCCGACGCTTCGGAGCGCCCTGGCGTCGCTGTCCGGGATATACTCGCCGGGCTCGCCGACCTCAATGGCGGCCACGGCCGTGTCCCCCGCCCCGCGGGCGGTCTCCTCCGCGCAGTTGTCCAAAGCGGCCCTGATGTAGCCGCGTATGTCCGCCGTGCCCTCGCCGATCACGCTGTTCGTGTGGGCCAATCCGCAGTTGTCCGAGATGTGCATGTGGATGATTTTGCCCTTCAGCCGGGCCAGGGCTTCCGGCGGCTCGCGCAGGATGTGCATGTGCCCGATGTCTATGTTGGCGTAGAGGTTCTTCATGCCGACCCGCTCGAGCATATCCGCCATGGGGCCCACGCCGTTGAGCACATAAAGCGCCTCCGGCTCCAGCTCCATCGTGACCAGCAGGCCCTCGTCCAGGCAGAAGCCGCAGAACTCCCGGATGACGCCGGCGGCGTTTTCCGTCGCGCGTTCCCGGGACAGGTAAAAATCAATGTTGCCGCAGCCCTTGCCGATGAGCACCTGCTTGCCGCCGAGCCGCTTCACCAGCCTCGCGGCGCGCTGGAGCTGCTCCATGGCGAAGGCGCGTTCCCCGGCGTCCGGGGAGCCGATGTTGCCTTCGGCGCAGGTGACCACGCTGGAAGCGGTCAGCCCATAGCGGGCAAACTCGCGCACCGCGCGCTCCTGCTGTTCGATCGGGTAAAAGGACGGGTTATAATGCCCGAAGGCCAGCACGTCCACCCAGCGCACGCCGTGGGACGCGATCAGCGCGGCCTGCCGTTCCAGCGGTATGCCGCCGAATTCGTAGACTATTGAGCCAAGGCCAAGTTCCATACGTATCCCCCCTTGATTGATTGAGTATCCTCGGAAAGTCGAAAACCGCATAAGAGCTGTCATTCTGAGCGTTGGCGAAGAATCTTTCTCCCATTGTTACGGCGCAATTTTGGCATGAAGACCCTTCGCTCCGCTCAGGGTGACAACCAATGTCAACAGGTTAATCGGGCGGCATGGAAGCCGCAGCTGCAAAGCCGCATTCTTCGTAGGGTCGGGGTTCCATCCCCGACCGTATCGGGGTTCCATCCCCGACCGAATAACCCGTAGGCTTATCCTTAACCTGTCGACATTGGGGTGACAACTGGTATTAAATGGTTTCCTAAGGTACTCCGCATTTTAATTATAAACCGGATTGCGGGATTTATCAATTGACTTCTTCGGAAAGTGTGCAGCAAATTCTCGTGGGATACGCCATAATACAGTAGGGGACGCCGCCCACGGCGTCCCGCTCCGCTTTCGGCGTCCCGCAGTTGTCGGCAGATTCAGATAACGGGACGCCCTGGGGGGCGTCCCCTACGATTTTCCTATGATATGCCACGAAATTTTGCCGCACCCCTTCGTAAATTTTCTATGAATATCGCTGAAATGTCACTTGTAAACGCTTGGCGAATCTAGTAGAATTCATCTTGCACCTATTTACCAAAATCGACATAAATTCAGGAGGTGTGTGAAATGGCAAGATCAAGATCCAGGCCGTGGATGAAGCTCATGTCCTTTGTCCTGGCGCTGGCGCTGACGTCGTCGATGACGGCGGGCCTGGGCGGATTGTCCGCGCTGGCGGACAACGGCGTGCCCTACGTCGACGAATACGGGCAGCCGCATACCACGAACAACGTGAACATAACGCGGCTCGGGAACGGCGGCATCTTCGTCGCAACGCTGGAAACGGGATGGTATGTCGTCGACGGGCGTGTGGACTTTCCCGGTCTGACCGTATCCGGCGACGTCAACCTGATTTTGGCCGACGGCTGTGACATGATGGTGCACGGCGATCCCGGAAACGCCGCCATCAACGTCCCATCAGGCGCCAGCCTGACGATCTGGTCGCAGTCCGGCGGAACGGGCAGGCTGACGCTTTTCACCCAGCCCGTTCAGGCGGGGACCGTGAATTCGATGCTGCATTTGCCGGCGGATTGGGCCTACCCCGATCCGAACGTGATCCTAATCGGCGCGGGGATCGGCGGCGGCTTTTACAGCATCAACGGCAAGTACAATCAGCCGGGCTGCGGGACAATCTCCATCCACGGCGGTATAATCACCGGCGTGGCAAACATGGCTTTGTATCCCGACGGTATGTATGTTCCCGCCCCGGCCAACTTCATCGGCCCCGCCGTATTTTCCTACCAGGACGGCCACATGGAGTGGCCCTATGAAGGAACGGTCGATATCAGCGGCGGCACGATCTCGGCCGTCCCCGGCGTCATCTACGCCAAGACCGCCTACATCACCGGCGGCAGCGCCGACGTCTATTCGTTTGCGAAAGTTACGAACAAATCGGGGACAACGCTCCACAGCGTCGCGGTAAACGGCCTGCCTGCGAACAAGAAAGTGGACAGCATTAAGGTGAGCGGGACTAACTTCTACGGCTCCAACGCCGTGTGGACCGACTCGGCCGGCTATCTTTACCTCTGGATCCGTAACATCGGGTCTGACGTCATAGTCGCCACGAACGCCGTTCTTCCGGCCGCGGCTGACGCTGATTTGCCGGCCGCGGCGGCAGCTGATTTGCCGGCCGCCTTGGACGCTTCGGTTTCGGCCGACGGTAACGTTGTGATTTCGGCCGACGCGGCCGCCGTCCTCGCCGCGGACGCCGTTCTTCCGGCCGCGGCTGACGTTAATTTGCCGGCCGCGGCTGACGTTAATTTGCCGGCCGCGGCTGACGCTGATTTGCCGGCCGACTTGGACGCTTCGGTTTCGGCCGACGGGGACGTTGTAATTTCGGCCGACGCGGCCGACGCCCTCGCCGCGGACGCCGTTCTTCCGGCCGCGGCTGACGCCGTTTTACCGACGGCCGGGGACACGCCGGTCTCCGTCATCACCATGACGATCGGCGGCGTGGACTACGTCGCCTCGGTGGCCGACGGCGGCGCGGCGGCGGCGGCCGAGTCCCAGGGCGGCGCGCCCAGCGGCGCGCCCTACGTGGACGCGAACCAGCAGCCGCAATACGCCGACAGCGTTAAGGAGCTCACGGGAAGCGAAACGACGCTGACGACCGGCTGGTACATAGCGAACGGGACGCTGGACTTCGGCGACCTCGTCGTATCCGGCGACGTCAACCTGATTTTGGCCGACGGCTGTTCCATGACCGCGACCGGCGTTCCCGGAACCGCCGCCATAAACGTCGGTGCGGGCAATAGCCTGACTATCTGGTCGCAGGCCGGCGGGACGGGGAGCCTGACGGTATCGGTCACGCCGATTTTGGCGGGGACCGTGAATTCGACGCTGAATTTGCCGCCGGATCAAGCCTACCCCGATCCGAACCAGGTCCTAATCGGCGCGGGAATCGGCGGCGGCTTTTACAGCGTCAACGCCATACAACAGGCCCAGAGCTGCGGGACGGTCACTGTCAACGGCGGCGTCATCAACGGCAGACAGGACATGTTTATATTGAGCGACCTGTTGCCGATCGCTCCCGCCTCCACCCATCCCCCCGCTGTTTCGACCTTCTTCATCGGCCCGGCGGCCACGGCCGGCCTGGACGGGAGCTACTTCAACTATCCCGCTGACGGAACGGCCATTTTCTGCGGCGGCACGCTTAACGTCGGCGTTGTCAACGCCAAGACCGTCTTCGTCACGGGCGGCAGCGTCAACACCATTATGGCGTCAGTCGCAATGAACAACACAACGCTGAACCCCTGGCCCGGGCAAACCGCCGTCTCCCGCCCGGTCAGCTATGTCTCGATATACGGCCTGCCCGCGAGCGCGAGGGTAAGCGGCATCACGGTGAACGGGGCGGTTTACGGCTCCAACGCCGTGTGGACCAGCCCGTACGGTTGGATTTACCTCTGGCTCCCGCCGGCCTCCTCCGACGTCGTGGTCGCCACGGACGCCGTGCTTCCGTCCGCGGCTGACGCCGTTCTTCCGGCCGCGGCGGACGCGCCGGTCTCCGTCATCACCGTGACGATAGACGGCGTGGACTACGTCGCCACTGTGGGCGACGGCGGCGCTGAGGCGGCGGCGCAGCCCAAGAGCGGCGGCGCGCCCTACGTGGACGCGGACAAACAGCCGCAGAACGCGGACAACGCGACGCCTCTCACAGGCGGCGAGACGACGCTGACCACCGGCTGGTACATAGCGAACGGGAAGCTGGACTACGGCCAACTGACCGTGTCCGGCGACGTGAACCTTATCCTGGCGGACGGCTGCGAAATGACCGCCACGAGCACAGATTCCTACATCGCCGCGATCGGCGTCAGCGACGGCAACAGTCTGACTATCTGGTCGCAGTCCGGCGGAACGGGCAAACTTACGGCAAGCGTTCCGATCATTTCGGATGCCCACATCCCTTATTACCCCACCGCGGCAATAGGCGGCAGACCTTGCGGGACGATTGTCGTCAACGGCGGGGTTTTGACCGCCACCGGCGGATTCGGCGGCGGGATGAACACCGGATATCTTACTCAAGCGGGTAACATCATATCCTACTTTTTAACGTATAACCATACCGGCAATATCGAAATAAACGGCGGTACGGTCGTCTCCACCGTTTTTTCGGCTAATGCCATAACAATCACAGGAGGCACAATAAGCCGCCTTTTAACCGACCTAATCGGCAACTACCCAATCATCTTGCTCTCCAGCACCACCGGCGTCACCGACGGCTCCGGAACTCAGCTCCGCCAGGTCACGGTGAGCGGCCTGCCCGCCAATTCGGCGGTCAGCTCCATTACGGTGGACGGGGCGGTCTATGGCTCCAATGCCGTTTGGACGGACGCGGACGGAAAGCTCTACCTGTGGCTCCCGCCGTCCCCGGCGCCCATTGTTACAACCTCGGGCCTAATGAACCGTGCGCTTCCGCCGACGGCGTCCACGTTGATCATCACCATCGACGGCGCGGACTATACCGTAGCCCTGACGGGCGCCGGAGACGAGACCGTGTCGGTCCAGCAGCAGGGCGGCACGCCTTACGTGGACGCGGACAAACAGCCGCAATACGCCGACAATGTGACGGAGCTTAATGGAAGCGAAACCACGCTGACCACCGGCTGGTACATAGCGAACGGGACGCTGGACTACGGCAGCCTCGTCGTTTCCGGCGACGTGAACCTGATTTTGGCGGACGGCTGCGACATGACCGCCACGAGCCCCAATTACGACATCGCCGCGATCGGCGTCAGCGACGGCAACAGCCTGACTGTCTGGTCGCAAGCCGGCGGAACGGGCAAACTTACGGCAAACGTTCCGGCCGTCTCGCTGAGCGCCAACCCTTCTTACTTAGCCGCGGCGATAGGCGGCGGCAGCTGCGGAACGGTTGTCATCAACGGCGGCGTTTTGGCCACCGTCAACGGCATCGGCGGCGGCAGGAACGTCACAACCATGTGGGGATCGGATTTCGTAGCTCATTCCATTAAATACAACTTTAGCGGCAATGTCGTGATAAACGGCGGCACGGTCGTCTCCATGATCATGGCTGCCGGCGTAACAGTCACCGGAGGCAGTATGAACGGCCTCCCCTACGACCTCTTTAACCCAAGCGCCCAGGTAAGCGTCACCGACGGCTCCGGAATTCAGCTTCGCCGGGTCACGGTGAGCGGCCTGCCCGCCAACGCGGCGGTCAGTTCCATTACCGTGGACGGGGCGGCTTACGGCTCCAACGCCGTGTGGACGGACGCGGACGGAATGCTCTACCTGTGGCTCCCGCCGTCCCCGGCGGACGTAATCGTCAGCGCCTCCGCCATACAGCCGGCCGCCATACAGCCGGCCGCCGGCAAGGCGGGCCTTCTAAGGATGCCTCCGACCGCGTCCACCGTGATCATCACCATCGACGGCGTGGACTATACCGTTACCCTGACGGGCAGCGGGGACGAGACTGTGACGGCCCAGCCGCCGGGCGGCGTGCCCTACGTGGACGCGAACAAACAGCCGCATTACGCCGGCAGCGTGACGGCGCTTGACGGCAGCGAGACGACGCTGACAACCGGCTGGTACATAGCGGAAGGGACGCTGGACTACGGCAGCCTCGTCGTTTCCGGCGACGTGAACCTGATTTTGGCGGACGGCTGCGTCATGACGGTGACGAGCCCCGACGTCAACACCGCCGCGATAAACGTCAGCCCCGGCAACAGCCTGACCATCTGGTCGCAGGCCGGCGGGACGGGAAGCCTGGCGGCAAGGGCCAACCTGGGCGCGGGGATCGGCGGCGACGGCGGCCCGTCCGTGGGCGACTGCGGAACGGTCACCATAAACGGCGGCGTCGTGTCCGCCATCAGCAGCGTCTTCATCGGCAAGGGCAACGGCGTCAGCGACCCGAGCGCCTGCGCGATAGAAATCAACGGCGGCACGCTCCACGGCCCGAGTATTCACGCCGGAACCGTCTGCGTATCCGGCGGCACGCTCGAAGTCTCCGCCTTCCACCCGGCCGTGGGCGTCGTCACGGACATAACCGGAAACGAACTCCGGAGCGTCCGGGTGAACGGCCTGCCGGCAAAAGCGGCGGTGAGCTATATCTCGACGGACGTGTCGGCCTACGGAACCAACGCCGTATGGACCAACGCCGGCGGCAGCTTGTTCCTCTGGCTGCCTCAGAGCGCCGCCGCGGCGGTCATCACCATCGACGGCGCGGATTATTCCGTGACCCTGAAGGGCAGCGGAGACGAGACGGTAACGGCCCAGCAGGGCGGCGGCGGGCCTGTCGGCGCGCCTTACGTGGACGCGAACAAACAGGCTCAGTACGCCGACAGCGTAACAGAGCTTACCGGCGGCGAAACCACACTGACCACCGGCTGGTACATAGCGAACGGGACGCTCGATTTCGGCAACCTCGTCATATCCGGCGACGTGAACCTGATCCTGGCGGACGGCTGCGACATGACCGCGACGGGAACCGACCCCAGCGCGGGTATCACCGTCAACCCCGGCAACAGCCTGACGGTCTGGTCGCAGGCCGGCGGAACGGGCCGCCTGACGGCGAAGTCCTTAATGGCAAACGGAACCATGGGCAACGGCGCGGGGATCGGGAGCGACTGCAATTACGCCTACGCGGGTGTTGGCGCCGGGACGATAATCATCAACGGCGGAATCATAACCGCCACTGAATGCTATCCCATGTCCGGCCTGGGCGGCGGAGGCGGAAACGCCAAAATAGGCGCGGTTGAAATCAACGGCGGCACGGTCAACGCGAGCGGGATAAACGGCGACAACGTCGTCATAACGGGCGGCAGCGTCCTTGTCCATTACTATCAGTACCAGACGTCGGCCAAAGACGCCTCGGGAAGACCGCTGTCAATGATCCGGGTGAGCGGCCTGCCCGCGGGCGCGGCGGTGAGCGCGGTTTCGTCGGCCGGGGATGCCTACGACTGGGAGACCTACGGCACAAACGCCATGTGGACGACCGACGCCTCAACGCCCTTCAGTACGGGCGGCGAACTGTACCTGTGGCTGCCTTCGGACGTGTACGTCATAGCGATTACGATAGACGGCTTAGCCCATATGCTCTTCCGGCCGAGCAACTGGGCGGCGGATTCGCAACCGGCGGGCGAGGTGCCCTACAGCGACGCGAACAGGCAGCAGCAGCACGCCAGCAACGTGACGCGCCTCGACGGCAGCGAGACCGCGCTGACCACCGGCTGGTATGTCGCCGACGGGACGCTCGTTTATAAGAACAGCCTCGTAATATCCGGCGATGTGAACCTGATCCTCGCCGACGGCTGCGACATGACCGTAATGAGCACCGGCGACGCCGCCGCGATCAACGTCAGCCCCGGCAACAGCCTGACGATCTGGTCGCAGTCCGAAGGGACGGGCAAGCTGACGGCGGACCCCCTGACGCAGACCGGTTCCATGAGCTACGGCGCGGGGATCGGCGGCGACGGCAACATGTCCGGCCCCGCCGGCGGCTTAGGAACGCTCGTCATCAACGGCGGCATCGTGTACGCCGTCCACAACATCGGCCCCGGCTCCTCCAGCTCCGGCGGCAATTTCTCCGGCAGCATGGTAAGGATCAACGGCGGCACGGTCTACGCAATCTCAATTGATAGCGAAACCGTCGTCACGGGCGGAAGCGTCATGTTGAGCATGTACAACCCCAAGAACGCCTCCGGGAACCCGCTCATAGGCGTCAATGTGGGCGGCCTGCCCGCCGGCGCGGCGGTAAGCGACATTAAGGTGGACGGCGCGGCCTACGGCTCCAACGGCGTCTGGACGGACGACAACAACTTTATCCAAAACTCGAGAGGCAATCTGCTCATCTATATCCCGCCCGACGCGTCTTCGATCTCCGTGACTGTCGGCGGCGTGGTCTACGATTATTACATGGTGAGGTTCACGACCGACGGGCACCTGAGCTATTCCCCGTCCGGCGCGGTTTTGGCCGGCGGCGACCGCGTATTCACACTCACTCCGTTCCCGGGATACAAGTTGGCGTCCCTGACGGACGACGGGATCGACGTCACGGACCGGGTCGTGGACGGGACTTACACGATCCAGAATCTGTCCGGCCCCCATACGCTGGCGGCGACGACAGAGGCCCTTCCCCCTCCGGACGGGAGCCATTTCAGCTTCGCGCCCAAGAGCGCGGTCTATAACGGCGGCCCGCAGGGCGTCACGGTGTCCTGCGACCTGAGCGGGATCGGGGATATATCCGTTCGCTATAACAACTCGCGCACGATTCCCACCGACCCGGGGACATATGAGATTACAGTTTCCACCTCCGCGAACGCGGAATACGGCGCGCTGATAAATTACGACCTGGGCGCGTATACGATCCTCCCGCTCCAGGCGGCGCTCGAGGGCTCCGTGGCCGTCACGGGCACGCCTATAGCCGGATACGCGATTACGGCCGACACGAGCGGCATAACCTCGGCGGATCCCGGAGAGCTGTCCTATCAGTGGTTCATCGACGGCGCTCCCGTATCCGGCGCGACAGACCGGGCCTACGCGCCTGCGGCGGCGGACGTGGGGAAGGCGCTCACGGTCACCGTCACCGCCGCGAATTATTCCGGAAGCCTGACCTCGGCCCCGGTGACAGTCGCGGCGGCCGGCGGCGGCGCGACCTATGTCGACGCGCACAAATGGCCGATGTACGCGTCTGACGTGACGCAGCTTGACGGCAGCGAGACGACGCTGACCACCGGCTGGTACATAGCCAGCGGCGCGCTCGACTTCGGCAACATTATCATATCCGGCGACGTGAAACTGATTTTGGCGGACGGCTGCGACATGACCGTCACGGGGACAGACCCCAGCGCGGGTATCACCGTCGACCCCGGCAACAGCCTGACGGTCTGGTCGCAGGCCGGCGGAACCGGCCGCCTGACGGCGAAGTCCTTAATGGCAAACGGAACCATGGGCAACGGCGCGGGGATCGGAAGCGACTGCAATTACGGCTACGCGGGCGTCGGCGCCGGGACGATCGTCATCAACGGCGGCGTCATAAACGTCAATGATTGCTACAGCCTGGGCAGCGGCGGCGGAAACGCCGCGGTCGGCACGGTAGAGATCAACGCCGGCACGGTCGGCGCGCGCTCGATCCTTGGCGACAACGTCGTCATCACGGGCGGCAGCGTCTATGTCCGTAACTATCTGTACCAGATGTCGGCCAAAGACGCCTCGGGAAGACCGGTCTCAATGATCCGGGTGAGCGGCCTGCCCGCCGGCGCGCCGGTAAGCGTCGTTTCGGCGGACACGGCCCTCGCCTCGGCCTACGGCACCAGCGCCATGTGGACAACCGACGCCTCGTCCTTCAGCACGGGCGGCGAACTGTTCCTGTGGCTGCCCACGGACGTGTCCGTCATTACGATTAAGATAAACGGCGTGGACTATATCGTTTCGCGAATTAACAACTGGGCGGCGAATCCGCAGCCGGCCGGCTACGTGTTTTACAACGACGCGAACAGGCAGCAGCAGTACGCCAGCGACGTGAAGGTTCTCGACGGCAGCGAGACCGCGCTGACCGCCGGCTGGTATGTCGCCTACGGGACGCTCGTTTACAAGAACAGCCTCGTTGTATCCGGCGACGTGAACCTGATCCTCGCCGACGGCTGCGACATGACCGTGATGAGCGCCGGCGACGCCGCCGCGATAGGCGTCAGCCCCGGCAACAGCCTTACCCTCTGGTCGCAGTCCGAAGGGACGGGCAAGCTGACGGCTGACACCGGGACGCAGACCGGCGGCTACGGCATCGGCGCGGGGATCGGCGGCGACGGCAACAAGTCCGGCCCCGGCAGCCCCTGCGGAACCGTCGTCATCAACGGCGGCATCGTTTACGCCGGCAGCCACGGCATCGGCAGCGGCGGCGGCACCGCCGCGACTTACGGCAGCGGCGCGCTCAGGATCAACGGCGGCACGCTCTTTTCTATCACAAACAACTGCGGCAGCGTCGTCGTCACGGGCGGAAACGTCATGTCGCTCGAGCACGGCGCGAAAGACGCCTCCGGGAACCCGGTCGACGGCGTCTATGTGGGCGGCCTGCCCGCCGGCGCGGCGGTAAGCGCCATTACGGTGGACGGCGCGGCCTACGGCTCCAACGGCGTCTGGACGGACGACAACAACTATATCCTCAACTCGAGGGGCAATCTGCGCATCTTCATCCCGGCCGGCACGTCTTCGATCTCCGTGACGGTCGGCGGACGGGTCTATGTCTACTACATGGTGACGGTCACGTCCGACGGGAGCGTCAGCATTTCCCCGTCCGGCGCGGTTTTGGCCGGCGAGCGCGTATTCACAATCGATCCGTACCCGGGATACAAGTTGACGTCCCTGACGGACAACGGGACCGACGTCACGGGCCAGGTTGCGGACGGGACCTACACGATCCCGAATCTGTCCGGCCCCCACGCGTTCACGGCGACGACAGAGGCCCTTCCTCCTCCGGACGCGAGCCATTTCAGCTTTACGCCGCAGAGCGCGGTCTATAACGGCGGCCCGCAGGGCGTAACGGTGTCCTCCGACCTGAGCGGAATCGGAGTGATTTATGTTTACTACAACAACTCGATGACGGTTCCCACCGATCCCGGGACATATGAAATTACAATCTATGTCAATCCGGGCTCGGAATACGGCGCCGGGCGCAACCTTGACCTGGGCGCGTATACGATCCTCCCGGACGGCCATGCGGCGCTCGAGGGCGCCGTGGCTATCTTGGGCACGCCCAGGGCCGGAAACACGCTGACAGCCGACACGAGCGGCATAACCTCGCCGGTTCCCGGAGCGCTGGCTTATCAGTGGTTCATCAACGGCGCGCCCA
>WQUN01000090.1 GCA_009782085.1 Bacillota bacterium | reverse complement strand
ATAAAACTTACAATTTTCAATTTTCAATATCGGTGACGTGTCGAAAAAAACACTTGACAAAACGAAACCGAAGTGCCATACTGTATTAAACCGTTGAGATGGGAGTAAAGGCAATCGTGCGCCATACAGAGAGCCCGGGAGGCTGAGAGCCGGGCGGGAAACGCGGATTGTCAAATGGGCCGTCGAGGGCGCGGCGAAAGGCGTTGGACGCCGAGTATACCGCGACGTGTGGCATACGTCAGTTGCCGGGGGTATATTTGTACTCCGCAGAGGGCGCGAGCAATCGCGAAACAGGGTGGCACCGCGGATATTTATTATTCGTCCCTGGCAGGGCTTCGGCCATGCCGGGGATTTTTACGTTTCACATTACAAAGGGAGGGGAAAGTATGTACAAGGAAACACTCGCAAAAATAACGACGCATCAGGAACTCACAGAGGAGGAGATATCCGAGCTTATCTCCGACATCAACGCCGGAACCGTCTCGGACGTTCAGATTGCCGGGTTTCAGGTGGCGCTGCTGATGAAGGGCGCGTCGCTCCAGGAGATCGCCTATATCGCCAGGGCCATGCGGGACAACTGCGTGCCGCTGAGGCCGAAGATAGCGGACGAGACGATGGACACGTGCGGGACGGGAGGCGGGCTGTCCACGTTCAACATTTCCACGGCCACCGCGGTCGTGGCCGCGGCCGCCGGCATCCCAATCGCCAAGCACGGCAGCCGCTCCATAGCCAGCCTTTCGGGGAGCGCCGACGTGCTCGAGGCTCTCGGCGTCAACATAGTGCTCCAGCCGCGCGAGGTCGAGCGGATGATAGAGGAGATCGGCATCGCCTTCCTGTACGCGCCGCTGTTTCACCCTGTGATGGGGAAGGTGCTTCCGCCGGAGCAGGACCTGGGCATCAAGACGATCTTTTACTCGATCATCGGGCCGCTCATCAACCCCGCCTTCGCGCCGAGGCATCTGCTGGGCGTCTACAAGCCGGACCTGCTGGACACCGTCACGTTCGTGGCCAAGGAGCTTGGGTACACCAACGCCATGTTTGTCCACGGCATGGATGGCCTGGACGAGATCTCACTTCTGGGGAAGACGCGGATCAACCACCTGAAAAACGGCGAGGTCAGCACTTTTGAAATAGTCCCGGAGGATTTCGGGCTAGCCAGGTGCGCCCTCGCGGACATAAAGACCGGCCTGCCCGCCGAGAACGCCGAGACGATCAACGGCGTCTTTTCCGGGGAGATGAAAGGCCCGAAACGCGACGCCATTCTCCTAAACGCGGCCGGCGCGCTGACCATCGGCGAAAAGGCCGGCGGCTTCCGGGAGGGGATCGCCTTGGCCAAGGAGCTGGTCGACAGCGGGGCTGCCGCGAAAAAGCTCAACGAATTGCGGGAAATGTCCCACAGCTTCGATAAGGCCGAATGAGCGCCGGCTTGGGGCGGTTTTCCGCCGCGATAAGAGCCGAAAACGCGCGCGGGCGCGTCGCGGTCATACCGGATATCAAGCGCGTCTCGCCCAAGGAAGGGGATCTGCTGGGGGGGCGCGACCCCGTGGAAACCGCGAAGTTTCTCGTCGCCTGCGGCGCGCCGCTGTTGTCGGTCGTCACGGAGCGGGAGCGGTTCGGCGGCAGCCCGGAGCTTTTGCGCTCGATCGCGGAGGCCGTGGGCAATGACGCTCCGATTCTGCGAAAGGACTTTATAGCGGACGAGGACGGCCTGAAGGAAACGCTCGCGCTCGGCGCGTCGGCTGTTCTTCTGATATGCGCGTCGGCGGACGGAAAAACGCTTAGTATGTTATATGAAAAGGCTCTCGCGCTGGGTCTGGAGCCGCTTGTCGAGACCTGCACGGCCGCGGAAATGGAGCTGGCGGGCCGGCTTGGCGCGCGGCTTATCGGCGTGAACAACAGGGATATCGCGACCTTGGAGCTGGACGACGGCGGGCCGTCGCGGACGGCCTCTCTGGCCGCCGGCGCGCCCGCCGGCGCGCTGCTGGTGAGCGAGAGCGGGATACTTTCGCCCGCGGACGCCAGGCTGGCGGCGTCCGCCGGGGCGGACGCGCTGCTGGTCGGGACGGCGCTTTGGAAAGCGCCGGACATGAAGGCGGCGTATATATCGCTGCGGGTCGAACGGGTTTCGGGAAAGCGGTGATTTTGCCTTTAATAATTGCATAATAATCGCAGTTCCCGAGGGGAGGGGTGTCAGTTGCGGCCGACCGTAAAAATCTGCGGCCACATGCGTGTAATAGATGTGCGCATGTGCGCCCGGCACGGCGCGGACATTATCGGGTTTGTCGTGGACTACCCCCGGCCGGTTCCGTGGAACCTGAGCGCGGAGGCCGCCAGGGAGCTTATCTCCGCCGTTCCCCCAACGGCGGAGAGCTGCGTCGTGACCGGCGGGCCGCCGGACAAGATACTGCGCCTGGCCTGGGAAACGCGGCCGGATTATGTCCAGCTCCATTGCGGAGAGACGCTCGCGGACGCCGTATATCTGGCCGAGGCGCTTAAAAAACGCGGAGTGAAGGTCATAAAGACTATTTTCCCCGACACGCCGGATCTGGAGAAAACCGCGGCGCAATTCTGCGCCGCGGGCGTCTTCGCGCTGCTCTTTGACCCGCGCACCCCGGACAACGCCGTAAGCGGCGGCGCGGCCGATCTTTCCGTCTACGCAGGGCTCCGGAAGGCCGTGAGCTGCCCGGTCATACTCGCCGGGGGGATAAATCCTCATAACGCGGCGGGGATCGTGCGGGAGACGGGCGCGGAGATGATCGACCTGATGACCGGGGTGGAAGAACGGCCCGGGGTCAAGGATGAGGCGAAGGTCATTGAGTTGTTCGGGGCGCTGAGAGGCTTGTAATGCAACAATAGAGTCAAACGATCTCATTTGCCGCTATCAGAATCCCCGCCTGCGCGTGCCGCCACGTAAGCCCGCCCTGGAAATAGACGGTGTAAGGCTCGCGCATAGGCGCGTCGGCGCTCAGTTCGATCGACGAGCCCTGCACGAAAGCGCCCGCTGCCATGACGACCGGACAGTCGTAGCCCGGCATGGACGAGGGCTCCGGCGCGGCGAAGCTGTCGACAGGAGAGGCGCTCTGTATGCCCCGGCAGAAGGCCAGCACGTTTTCGGGGGTGTTGAGCCGCACGGCCTGCACGATGTCCGCGCGCGGCTCGCCGGGGGAGGGGAGGACGGCGAAGCCGAGTTCGCTCATCAGCGCCGACAGGAAAACCGCCCCCTTCACGCAGCCGCCGACCACCTGCGGCGCCAGGAACAGCCCCTGAAGCATCCGCGGAACGGCCCCCATCGTCGGCCCGACCTCTTTCCCGAGCCCCGGCGAGGTCAGCCTGACGGCCGCGTTTTCCACGTACTCCCGCTTTCCCGCTATGTACCCTCCGGATTGCGCCAGGCCCCCGCCGGGATTTTTTATCAGCGAGCCGATCACCAGGTCGGCGCCGGCCTCCGCCGGCTCCGTTTCCCCGACGAACTCGCCGTAGCAGTTGTCGACGGCGCAGATGACGCCGGGGTCGGCGGCCTTGATGCGGGATATGATCCGGCCGATCTCGTCCACGCCTAGCGAACGCCGCCAGGCGTAACCCTTCGAGCGCTGGATCAGCGCCATTTTTGTCCTGGATGTGACCGCCCGCGCGATGCCGTCCAGGTCCGGAGTTCCGTCGGGGAGAAACTCCGCCTGCCTGTAGGTCACGCCGTACTCCGCCAGGGAGCCTTTGGACGGGCGGATGCCGATCACGGCGTCCAGCGTATCGTAGGGCTTGCCGGCGGGGGAGAGCAGCTCGTCGCCGGGGCGGAGGTTCCCGAAAAGGGCAACGGTCAGCGCGTGGGTACCGGATATCATCTGCGGCCGGACGAGCGCGTCCTCCGTCCCGAACACGTCGGCGTATATGGCCTCCAGGACCTCGCGCCCGGAGTCGTTATAGCCGTAGCCCGTCGCCGGGGCAAAATGGGACTCGCCGAGCCTTTGGCGGCGCATGGCGGAGAGGACCTTTACCTGGTTCACCCCGGCGATCTCGTCGGCCAGGCGAAAGCGCGGCTCCAGGCGCTTCTCGACGGTTCTGGCCAGGGCGATGAGCTTGGGCGAGATTGGGAATTCCCGGGAAAGGCAATCGTAAAAGTCCATGTTTTTGGCCTCGCTTATGTATTGGCGCGCAGGGGCGGCGCGCCGTCTATTTTATTTGCTGCTCGCGATCTCCGTGGGCTTGTCGTTCCTGTGCAGCAGATTCTGCCACCACTCGACGATCTTGAACTTGATTTTCACGGGCACGTCGCCGCCGGAACTCGTCAGCAGCTCGTATTCGCCCGGCGTCAGCGCCTTTTTCAGCTCGGCCCTGCCTGCGTCCGGGATTTGCGCGCCGTTGTTTTTCGTGACGTCGACATAGCACAGCGGCGGGAACATGATGCACCACCAGTTATGTCCCCTCGCGCCGCCGATCTCCACCCGGAGCGCCTCGTAATCCCCCGCCGGGAGCGTCAGGTCGCCGTAGGACTTCGTGGGGAAAAAGTCGACGGAGAGCCGCGCCGTCACGGGGTAGCCGAAGCCGTTTTCGCGGGCGACTCCGTTCGCCAGGGCGGAGATCTCGCCCAGGCTGCCCCGGATGTAATCGCGGGTCTCGCCGACGGAAGCCGACTCCTGCAGGCCGGGGCCGAATTTGTCCAGAATGGCGTCGCGGATCTTTATTTTCAACGCCTGATCCTCCGCCGAATCGCTGTTGGCCAGGACGTGGAAGCGGATCACGTTCTCCGCGATGTCTTTTTGCGCCTGTTCGGAGTAAGCCCTGGCGGACAGCCCGAGCGCGGCCGTGAAGAAGAGCCCCGCCGCCAGCGCCGCGCCCAGGAATTTAAGCTCTCTGCGTATGATTTTCATTGATTTGGCGTTTGCCATAAAATCACCCCATACATGGGCCGTATAATATCGCGTTCGGCCTTATAGCGATTTCGATTGAAACTGGGCTTCAAACTTCGTCCGAAAGCGCCAGAAGCCGCGCATTACGGACTCGTTTTCAGCCCGTTTCAAAACGAAACGCCTATACAGAGTAATTTTCCCAAAAAATGAAAATTTTATACGAAAGACCCGAGTCGCGGTTTATGTATACCGGATGCCGAAAATTTTTGCCGATGACGTGGACAGAGGATGCTAATGTTTTCACACTCCGGTATAATAAAAAACGCCTATCCCAAGCACATCGGGATGAGCGTTTTTGATAAATGGGCGGTGAGGGACTCAAACCCCCGACCTCCACCACGTCAAGATGGCACTCTATCAACTGAGTTAACCGCCCGTATGGCAAGATTATAGCAGAGGTTTTGGCAAAAGACAAGCACAAATTTTCGCGTCCGCACGGTCAGTCTAATTTTATGGAGAAATACACAAACCACATGTAGGGCAGGGGCTCTGCTCCTGCCGCTTTTGATCTGTTTCTGACGATACTCAACTATAATTTGTGGTTTACGGCGGGAGCAGAGCCCCATATGCACTAACATAAATTGACAACATGCAAAAAAGGTTATATACTAATCAAGGGCGATAGAAATGGAAAACATAGCATATTTGATGGCAGGATTGCC
>WQUN01000089.1 GCA_009782085.1 Bacillota bacterium | reverse complement strand
GGCAATCCTGCCATCAAATATGCTATGTTTTCCATTTCTATCGCCCTTGATTAGTATATAACTTTTTTTGCGTGTTGTCAATTTATGTTAGTGCATATGGAGCAGAGCCCCCGCCCTACAAACGGGGTTGTGGGGCGGGGGCTGCTGCCGCCGCACGGGTAAACGGGGATTTTATGGATGAAACATACAAAGATTCTGAACGCGGATTTTTCGGATAGGAAACGGATAAACAGGATAAATGTTACACCGGAGTGAGAAAACATTAGCCCCCTCTGTCGACGATGAGATGTGATGGAAATTGTACATATAGAGGAATATCGGAACCTGGCCCGCAACATAGCCAAATATCGGAAGAAAGCCGGCTTGACGCAGGTGGGCCTGGCGATGAAGGCCAACATCAGCAGAGGCTATCTCAGCCAGATAGAGGCAAAAAACGTCGGCAGGGCGCCGTCCCTCGACATGCTTTTCAATATAGCCAATATTCTCGGCGTGCCGGTTTATAAGCTGTTCATTTCCGACGACAAGGAGTAGCCGCGCTCGTCATCATTAGCCGATTTGAGGAAGAATGTCTGGGGGTTTTCTAAACGGTTCATCAACCGACAGTTGATTTTGACAGAGGAAAATAAATTACGTATATCTTGCCATTCTAATGGCTATCGTTTATACTCCATCACATTGAACACATAGCATAATTCGAGGTGGTAGGAATGAATGCGATAGACAAAGCTATTGTTGGAAGAAGAATCAAAGGCTTACGCGAAGAGCACGGCTTATCTCAGGCAGAATTAGCTGATCGGCTTGGCATAAGCCCACAAGCGGTTTCCAAGTGGGAAAGTGGCGTTACTTTACCTGATGTTGAAATTTTATTGGGTATATCAATCCTATTTGAAGTTTCAATCAATGAGATATTAACGGGGAAGGATATTTTTTCGAGTTTGGCAAACCGTGAATTTATCACAAAAAATAACATTGCCTATTTTGTGCCGGAAGAAGAAAATGCGGATAATATCGAGTGGGCGAATGCCATGACCCGGGATGGGTGGATAAAGAAAAATTGGGAAGGCCATAAACAAAACCGGTTCCATAGAGATACAGCTGAAAAAGTAAACACTCACGGCGGAACCATCCTTGAAATTGGGGCTGGGCCAGGCGGTGGTTTTATGCCCGAAATTCTTCTTGAAAAACCCGAAGCGTGTGTGATCCTGAGCGACCTTTCACCTACAGTCGTCAGAGAATGGAAAAAATTGTTTGATGTTGAACTATATCCTACCAATATCCATTACGCTGTGCTTGACACTTGTGATTTACCTTTTAAGGATGGATGTATGGATATTGTTTCCGGTGCAGGCGCTTTTCAGAATATAGAAGGTGGTAGTAAAATTAAGGCGCTTCATGAAATTTATAGAGTTTTAAAACCCGGTGGCCTTTATGTTGCCAGTGACGGTTTTGTTTCACAAGATAGACTAAAAGCCTTGCCAGAGCACGCGCAAATAGCCCTCACAGAAAAATTTCCTGATGCGTTTGAGGACTATTTTGCTGCTACCGTAGCGGTGGGATTTAAGACAATCGACAATAAAGTGTCAACCTACGCATGGTCAACTGCAAATGACAAAAGTAACTTTTCTGATTTAGCGCGTGAATTAGGGGTAGAAGTAATATGGTCAGGATATAAAAGATACTGTGTTAAATGAATTTGTATTATACCCCCGTCCGTGGTCGATTCGAATTGGATTTCCTGTTTCATTGCCGCCACTCCTCCCGTTCTGTAATTAACGAATTCACTAAGACTGAGGGGCGGGAATCATCCCGCCCCTCAAACCCGTGATTACCAGCGTTTTATGCGGACGCGCAATGCGCGCCCCTGCAAAACCGTTTCACTCCGCCTGCCAGTTCTCCGCCAGCCGTTTATACGACCTCAGTCTTCTCTTCGCGTCCTCCTCCGCGGCGGCGAACAGCCTCTCCGCCTCGTCGGGGAACGCGATCTTGAGCGACGAGTACCTGACCTCGCTCTCGATGAACTCCCGGAAGCTCGCCGTCGGGTCCTTGGAGTCCAATGTGAACGGGTTCTTGTTTTCTTTCTCCAGCAGCGGGTTGTACCTGTACATGTGCCAATAGCCCGCCTCCACGGCCTTTTTGGTCTGGAGCTGGGTGGCGCCCATGCCGGAGCGGATGCCGTGGCTGATGCAGGGCGCGTAGGCGATGATTACCGACGGCCCGGGGTAGCTCTCGGCCTCGGTGAGCGCCTTGATGAGCTGGCTCTGATTCGCGCCCATGGCCACCTGCGCCACGTAGACGTAGCCGTAGCTCATGGCCATCATGCCGAGGTCTTTCTTGCGTACCTTCTTGCCCGAAGCCGCGAACTTCGCGATAGCCGCCGTCGGCGTGGACTTGGAGGACTGGCCGCCCGTGTTGGAGTAGACCTCCGTGTCGAACACGAGGATGTTCACGTCCTCGCCGGCCGCGATGACGTGGTCGAGGCCGCCGTAGCCTATGTCATAGGCCCAGCCGTCGCCGCCGAACACCCAGACGGACTTCTTCACGAGCATGTCGTCGTTGTCGATCACATATTTATACTTTTCGTCGAATTCGCACCCGCAGGAGCCGCACTCTTTGTTGGCAATCTGTACGGCCTTGCGGACCTTTTCGGAGGCCGCTTTGCTAAGTTCCGCGCTGTCCTTTCCGGCGAGCCATTCCTTCGCCGCGTCCATCAGGCCCCATTCGGCGGGCGACTCGTTCTCGGCGAAGAAACTCATGACCTCCGCCATCTTGCCGCGCCTCTGGTTCACGGCCTGGAGCATACCGAAGCCGTATTCCGCGTTGTCCTCGAACAGCGAGTTCGCCCAGGCGGGGCCTTGGCCCCTGTGGTTGGTCGTGAACGGCGTGGAGGGCGCGCTGCCGCCCCAGATGGACGAGCAGCCCGTGGCGTTGGCGATGTACATCCGGTCGCCGAAGAGCTGAGTTATCAGCTTGGCGTAGGGCGTCTCGCCGCAGCCGGCGCACGCGCCGGAGAACTCCAAAAGCGGCTGCTGGAACTGGCTGCCGATGACGCTGTTCGCGCCGAGCGGGTTCTCCTTGTGGGACAAGCCCATCGCGAAGCTCCAGTTCCCCGCCTGCTCCATCTGGCTCTCGAGCGGCTTCATGACGAGCGCCTTTTCCTTGGCCGGGCAGACCTGGGCGCAGTTGCCGCAGCCGTAGCAGTCCAGCGCGGAGACCTGTACCCTGTATTTGTAGCTTTCCAGCTTCTTGTTGTTCGGCTTTATGGTCTCGAAGGACACCGGGGCCGAATTCAGCTCGTCATCGGTTGCCAGAACCGGCCTGATGGTAGCGTGGGGGCAGACATAGGAGCACTGGTTGCACTGTATGCAGTTCTCCTTGATCCACTCCGGCACGTCCACGGCCACGCCGCGCTTCTCGAAGGCCGCCGTGCCCTGCGGGAACGTGCCGTCCTCGCGGCCTTTGAACGTGCTGACGGGGAGCTGGTCGCCCTTCTGGGCGTTGATCGGGGCGGCCACGTTATAGTAGAAATCCGACAGCGCGTCTGTTATAGCCGGTTTCGCCTGCGCGTCGTCCCGCGCGTCCCCCCATTCCGCCGGGACCTTGACCTCCCGCAGCTTCTCGATGCCGGCGTCCACGGCCGCGTAGTTCATGTTGACGATCTTTTCGCCCTTCTTGCCGTAGGAGTGGACAATGGCTTCCTTCATCTCCTTCACGGCCTCGTCTATCGGGATGACGTTGGCGAGCTTGAAGAAGGCGGATTGCAAAATGGTGTTCGTGCGGTTGCCGAGGCCGAGCTCCATGGCCGTGTCCGTGGCGTTCACGGTGTAGAATTTGATTTTTTTGCGCGCAATCTCCCGCTTCATCTCCGCGGGGAGCTTCGTTCCAAGCTCGTCCTCGCTCCAGATGCAGTTCAGAAGGAAGGTGCCGCCGTCTTTCACGGCGGCCAGCATGTCGTATTTGTCCACATAGGACTGGTTGTGGCAGGCCACGAAATCCGCGATCTTCACCAGGTACGACGAGCGTATCGGTTTCTTGCCGAAGCGAAGGTGGGATTGGGTGATGCCGCCGGACTTCTTGGAATCGTATGAGAAGTACGCCTGGGCGTACATTTCGGTCGTTTCGCCGATGATTTTAATGGAGTTTTTATTCGCGCCGACGGTGCCGTCGGAGCCAAGGCCCCAGAACACGCAGCTTATCGTGCCCTCCGGAGTCACGTCCACCTCTTTGCCGACAGGCAGGGACAGGTTTGTCACGTCGTCCACTATGCCGACGGTGAAGTGGTTCTTCGGCGCGTCATTTTTCAGGTTCTCGAATACAGCGATCATCTGCGCGGGCGTCACGTCCTTGGAAGCCAGGCCGTAGCGGCCGGCGACGATCAGGGGATGCTGCTCTCCCTTCTCAAAGAACGCCGTGCACACGTCCTGATAAAGCGGCTCGCCAAGGGCGCCGGGTTCCTTCGTCCTGTCCAGGACGGCGATTTTTTTAGCCGAACCCGGAACGGCTTTCAGGAAATGCGCCATAGAGAACGGCCTGAACAGGTGCACGTTCACGAGGCCGACCTTCTCGCCGCGGGCGTTCAGGTAGTCCACCGTTTCCTCGAGGCAATCGCACACAGAGCCCATCGCGATGACGACCCTGTCCGCGTCCGGTGCGCCGTAGTAGTTAAACAGGCTGTAATCTCTGCCGGTCAGCTTGTTTATCTCGTTCATGTAGTTTTCGACAATGCCCGGGACCGCGTCGTAGAAGGGGTTGCAGGCCTCGCGCGCCTGGAAGAAGATGTCCGGGTTCTCGGCGGAACCCCTTAGCACGGGGTGCTCCGGGTTTAGGGCGTTCGCGCGGAACCTGGCCACGGCGTCCCAATCCATTAGTTTCGCCAGGTCGTCGTAGTCAAGGCACTCGATTTTCTGTATTTCGCTGGAGGTGCGGAAGCCGTCGAAGAAGTGCAGAAACGGGACGCGGCTCTTTATCGCAGCCAGGTGCGCCACCGCGCCCAGGTCCATGATCTGCTGGGGGCTTGAGGAGGCGAGCATGGCGAAACCCGTCTGGCGGCAGGCCATGACGTCGGAGTGGTCGCCGAAGATCGAAAGGGCGTGGCTGGCCACGCAGCGCGCGCTGACGTGCAGAACACCGGGCAAAAGCTCCCCGGCGATTTTATACATATTCGGGATCATGAGCAGAAGGCCTTGGGAGGCGGTATATGTCGTGGACAGCGCCCCGGCGGCCAGCGCGCCGTGGACGGCGCCCGCCGCGCCCGCCTCGGACTGGAGCTCGTGCACCTTCACGGTCTGGCCGAAGAGGTTTTTCCTGCCGTTCGCGGCCCATTCGTCCGCGTGCTCCGCCATGGTAGACGAGGGCGTGATCGGGTAGATGCACGCCACTTCCGTGAACGCGTACGACACATACGCGGCGGCCTCGTTGCCGTCCATGGTTTTCATGATTTTTGCCATTTGGAGGACTCCTTTTCTTTGTCGACTTTTCACTGTCGATTATATTTATTTTGGCTGTCGGGATTATACCACATGGAAAAAAACGCCGCAAGACATAGAGGCCCCCCGGTGAAGCAAATTTTC
>WQUN01000088.1 GCA_009782085.1 Bacillota bacterium | reverse complement strand
TCAAACCTTATCTTCAGCTTTACCTCCGTGCCCTGCTGTATCATGGCCTCGGTGTCCGGCATCTGCTCGTAGACCACGCCCGCCGGGCCGGAACTTCCGCCGGCGGCGTTATCGCCCGGTTCCGCGTTCGAAGTGACGGGCTCGCCCGGGTTGGCGGTATCGGAGCCGCCGCCGGAGACGTTTCCGTAATACGGGACCGGGACAAGCCCGCTCTCCGTGATCTTGGCCACCGCCTCGTCGGCCGAAAGGCCAACGACGCGCGGGACGGCCGTCAGGCCGCTCTCGCCGCCGGCGGGATTGGAAACGTATATCAGGATCCTGGAGCCTGCCGGGGCCTGCTCCCCCGCGAGAGGGAACTGGTTGTTCACGACGCTCCCGGAGCCGAAGACCGAATAGTCCATCCCCAGGCCGTTAAGGCTTTTTGTCGTCTCTGCCAGGCTCATGCCGGTGTAATCGGGCACAACCGCCTCGCCCAGGGAATTCGCGCCGGAGCCCGCGTCTCCCGCCGAGACGTCCGGCCGGATGCTTTTCGCTTTTATGATTTCCTGCATAACCGACCGCATCATCGGCCCGGCGGACGTGCTGCCCTGGACCTCCGCGTTGCCTGCGGGCCTGTCTATGAGGACGAGAGCCAGATACTGCGGGTCGTCGACCGGCAGAAACGCTATGAACGACACGACGTATTCGCCCTTGGCCCTGACGCCCTGCTGGGCCGTGCCGGTCTTGCCGCCCATGGAGTAGCCATCGATCACGGCCTTGTACCCGGTGCCGTTCGGCCGGACGACCGCGCCCAGCATCCGCCGCACGATGTCGGAAGTCTCCTTTGAAATGGGCTTTCTGACGACCTCCGGCGAGTTGGTCCGCACGACGTTCCCGTCGGAATCGAGCACCTGCGAGACGACATACGGTTTCATCAGGTTTCCGCCGTTTATTATGGCGGAAAACGCGGTCATGGCCTGGATCACGGTGCAGTTGGAGCCCTGGCCGAAGGAGCTTGTCGCCAGCTCGACGGGGTTAAGCGCGCTTAGAGGGTACATGACGCTCGGGTCGGATACGCTCGCCTCGCCGGGCAGGTCTATGCCGGTCTTTTCACCGTAGCCGAAGTCGTTCCTGTATTTGAAAAACAGGTCGCGCCCGAGTATCTGCGCGATGTCCATCAGGCCCACGTTGCAGGAGTTGGCCAGGACGCGCGTCAGGTTCTCCTCCCCGTGCCCGCCGCCGGTAGAATTGTATATCCAGCAGGGTATCCTGACGCCGAGGATGTCCTTATACCCGCCGCAGTAGAAGGTAGAGTTCTCGCTGATCAGCCCTTCTTCCAGCGCCGCCGCCACTGTGATCGGCTTGAAGATGGAGCCCGGCTCGAAGGAGCGGGTGAGGTTGTAGTTCACCCAGGCCTGATATAAATCGGCGGACTGCTCGTCCTGAGGAAGCTTGTCCCAGGCCTTGGCGAACGCGTCGTTCGTGAAAAACCCGGGGTCGGACGGCGCGCTGTCGCTGAAGGACGGGTACTGCGCCATGCCGAGCACCTCGCAGGTGTTCGGGTTCATTACCGAGACTGAGGCGTACTGCGGCTGGAACTGTTTCCCAAGCGCGTCCGCGGAGGATTGGCAGATGTTCTGTATGTCCTGATCCAGTGTCGTGACCAAGGTGTAGCCGGCGATAGCCGGGACGTCCTCCGTCACCGCGCCGCCTTCCTGGTCGTATATCCTGAAAATCCGCCCGGGAATTCCCGAAAGATCCGAGTTGTACGAGTTTTCCAGGCCCCAGTTGGCCGTCGGGTCGCCGCGTTCGAAGCCGATGACCTGCGGCGCGAATGTGCCGTACACATAGCTTCTCTTCGTATCGTCGACCAGGTAGACGCACTTGAGTTTCCTGTTCTTGATGGTGTTAGCCGTTTCGGCCGGAACCTGACGCGCCAGTTGGTAGTACCTGGTGTCGTTGACGAGGGTCCCGTCGTCGTTTTTAGCAAGTACGGCATCGATATCCGACAGCGGCATTTTCAGATCGTCGCTGAGCGAGCCTATCGTCTGCGCGATGTCGGCGTCGTCGAGAGTTGCCAAGGTGCGTATGTCCAAAATGACCGTGTAGACAATCTCGCTGACGGCGAGGGGCTGCATGTTGCGGTCCAGGATCGCGCCGCGGTTCGGGGTGACGACCTCCTCGACGCTGTTGCCGCTGTTGTAGGCCTGGATGACCGCCGTCCGCTCGTACTCGTTGCCGAAGGCGACCTTGATATAGCCTATGCGCGCGGCCAGAGCCGCGAGGCACAGGGTAAGGAGGACGCCGACGACTTTTACGCGGCGTTTCAGGCGGGACTGGAATATAAAGGAGCGGCCGCCCGGAGAGGGTTTTTTGTTTTTTTTGGTTTTTGCCATTTGATCACGTTCTCAATGATTTATTTCGGCTGACCGCCGAAAAGGTTCACTACAAAATTCGGTATGCTTCCCAGGGAAAAACCTCCGCACTCCGGCGGCGGGCTGTCCGTGGTGTCGCTGACGACATAGCTCTCCTCGGGCACGTCTATATGTATGATCTGGTACGGCTTCGGCCTCCCCATTCCCAGCTTGTTGACCGCGATGTCCTCGATCTGCGCGAGGTTTTGGGAGGAGGCGAGCTGCGTACGCAGGGAATCCACGTTTTCCTGTTCGGCCTTGATTCCGGCGTTCACGGTCGCCAGCTCCGCGCCCGCGTTGCTCGCGGCGGCGCTCATCATGACGATCCCGAGCGCCCCGGCGAAGATGATGAGCAAAGTGATCACGGAGGCCGGCGAAACCCGGACCTTTTTAGCGTCGCTTTTGACCACGGCAATCGTCCTGGCGCCGTTTCTCACCGTCTTTCGTCCGGTGCCTTCCGGAGAGGAGGCCCCGGCGCGTTCCGGGGCGGGGCGGCCGGCCGGGCGCGGCTCGTCGGGGTATTCGACGGGCTGGCGCGCGGTATTCCCGCGGGTGTAATCGTATCGGTAACGGTAGTTCCGCGCCGGTTCGGCCATGGGATCACTTCCTTGGATTCTTATACTACACTTTGCCGCAATAACTCCTGGTCACTACCGGGTTTGTCACCGTTCCGTTTATAGAAAATCTGCGAAAGACGTCCCTTAGCGCGCCGACATACTCCGTATATCCGTCCGCGCCCTCTTTCGGCGCGTATGAACCGGATAAACTGCCGCCGACGAAGGTTTCTTCATCCAAGGTTCTGGAACCGGCAAATCGCCTGAACACACATCCGCCTTCAAAAAAATCCTCATACATTTCGGATTTTTGCGCGGTCCCGCCGGAAAACCCCGCAAAATCCCGGCAATATTTTTCATTCACGCGGGCGATTTCGGCGTTCATTTCATCCGCGCCGCCGTTATGCGTGTCGTTCCACACCAGCATGACCTTGCCGCCGGGCCTCAAAAGCCGCCGGCACTCCGCCTTGAAGCGCTCCCGGTCAAACCAGTGGAACGCCTGCGCCACGGTGACAAAATCTACGGAGTCGTCCGGCAGAGCGATGTTTTCCGCAGCGGAATGAAGAAACTCGCAGTTGCGGAATTCTGCAAGCTCTTTCCTCGCCGTCCGGAGCATGTCCCCGTTCGGCTCGATCAAAATCACACGGCTGCCGCGCGCGGCCAGCTGACGGCTTAAAATGCCCGTCCCCGCGCCCACGTCGGCGATTGTGCTGTCCCCATTAAAGCCTGCTTCCGTATAGAGATAATCTATGAATTCACGCGGGTAGGACGGGCGGTATTTAGCGTATATCGCCGCCTTGCCAGTGAACTTGCCGGTGTTTGGTTCGCACATTTGACGCTCCGTACAAATGGAATCTTAGCCTTGTTTCTGTATTTTGCTGTAGGGAACGGTCTTGACTGTTCCTTTGTCATATCTTTTCCGCGATTCTTAACTTAGCGCTTCTCGCCCTCGGGTTCGCTTTCGCTTCCTCCTCCGACGGCAAAATCGGTTTTCGCGTAACTATCCGCGCGACGGGTTTTTTCCCGCAGACGCAGACCGGAAAATCCCTCGGGCACATGCACGGGTCCGCCCATTCGCGGAACGCGTTCTTGGTTATTCTGTCCTCCAGGGAATGGAAAGTGATCACGCATACCCTCCCGCCGGGATTCAAAAGCCCGGCCGCCTTGCGGAAAAACGCCTCCAGGTGGGCCAGCTCGTCGTTGACCTCGATGCGGACGGCCTGAAACACGCGTTTTACGCTCTGACGCCCGCCCCCGCCGTCCAGCGCCTTTTTCGGGAGCGCGGCCATGACAATCTCCGCTAGCTCCGCCGTGGTCTCGACGGGCTTGTCCGCCCGCCGCCTGACTATGGCGGCGGCTATCGGCCGTGAATAGCGCTCCTCGCCGTAGCCGAACATGATTTCCGCGAGCCGTTCCGCTTCGTAGCCGTTCACGACGTCGAAGGCCGTGAGCGGGCTTTCCGCGTCCATCCTCATGTCGAGCCTCGCCGGGGCGGCGTAAGAGAATCCTCTCTCCGTCTCGTCCACCTGGTGAGACGACATGCCCAGGTCGAGCAAAATCCCGTCGACCCCTTTGATTCCGGCCTGTAACAGTATTTCGTCTATATTGGAGTAGTTGTCCTTGTAAATACGGATGCAGGGCTTACCGCCGCGGAATTTTTCCAGGACGCGGCCGGCCTTTTCGACCGCCTCGGCGTCCCTGTCGACGCCGATGAGAATTCCTTCCCCAAGCCTGTCCGCGATCGCGCTTGCGTGGCCCGCGCCGCCCAGCGTCCCGTCCACGTATATGCCGCCGGGTTTTACGCGGAGCCCCTCGACGCACTCCTTCAGCAGGACGGGCGTGTGCGCGAATTCCATGGCGTCAGATCCCTACCTGCGCGATTTTTTCCTGCATCGCCTTGTCCATGACGCACTCTTCCGTGTTATAATAATCCCAGTTTTCCTTGCTCCAGATCTCGATGCGGTCTATGAGCCCGATGGAGACCACTTCCTTTTGCAGGCGGGCGTGCTCCCGGAGGCTTTGGGGGATCAGGAACCTCCCCTGGCCGTCCGGCTCCGCGTCGGCGGCCGCGCCGACGAAGCGCCGCAGAAACTTGCGGGCGTCGGGGTCCGCGCTGGAGAGGGCGGCGGCCTTTTGCTCGATGTCCTCCCACTTGGCGAGGGTGTAGGCCAGGATGCAGCTGTCAAAGCCCTTGGTGATGATGAACCTCTCGCCCAAGGCCTCCCGGAACTTCGCGGGCATGACGATTCTCGATTTTGCGTCCATAGAGTGCGAAAACTCGCCGCGAAACACAGGATCACCCGCTGAATTCAGGCTTTTTGGCAGTTCAGGACTTATCTACCACAATGTGGCACTTTCTACCACCAGATTTTCATTATAACCGATAATTTTATTTTGGCAATAGAAATGTTTGTTCGACCGGAAGGTTCGCCGCGCCGCCGGAACGGCTGCATAACGGCGCAAAAGCGGGATTTTTCGGAGGAAGAAAGCCCAATGGGGATCGCGCTTATTAAAATTATTTTTATTTTTTTATAAAAAAACCCGTGCCGGCGAAACCCGGCGCGGGTCATGGCGTTATAAACAAAGAATTTATCTGAGATTCGTATTAGGAACTGTCCAGAAATAAACTGATCAAATATTTTTTTGAAACGCCGTAGAAGCGTTCGTCGTTTCAAAAAAATGTGCATGTTATTTCTGGACAGTT
>WQUN01000087.1 GCA_009782085.1 Bacillota bacterium | reverse complement strand
GCTACGCCGGCACCCCTACACAGGAGGGGAATGAACGGCTAAATTCCCCTCCTTTGGAGGGGTGGCGCGAAGCGCCGGGGTGGTTTCTTTTCGCCGCTAAATCCCCGTTTGCCGCAGGCGGCGGGAGCAAAGCCCCCGCCCCGCAATCTCCGTTTCATTGGAAAAGTCTTGCGGGAAAGATATTATTAACCTTGAAAGATATTATTAACCTCTTTACAAGACGGGATTTATTAATTATACTGTGTATAACATAAAGGAGTGAGCTCTGTGAAGGTCGAAAGAATAAGCGATTCCCAGATAAAGATAATCCTGAGCGAATCCGATCTGAAGGACAGGGACATACGTCTGGCCGAGTTGGCCACGCAGGGCTCGGAAAAGATCCACCAGCTCTTTCACGAGACGATGGAGCAGGCGCTGCTGGAGCTCAACTTCATAACGGAGAACACTCCCCTGATGGTCGAGATGATCCCGACGTCCTCGGAGAGCATAATGCTCATCATCACCAAGATCAAGGCCGACAGGGAGATGGTCGGCGGGTCCAGGGAGGCCGAGGAGCGCTGCGCGGTCCAGAACATGGTGCAGAAGCGCTACAGGGAGAGCAAGCGGGTCAAGCCTGCGCCCCCCCAGAACGCCGATTATCTTTCGATATTCTCCTTCGACTCGCTGGACGAGGCCGCAATGGCCTCCTCCCGCCTGCACGCGTTCTTCTGCGGGATAAGCTCGCTCTATAAGCAAAACGGGAAATATTTCCTGTTCCTGTATAACGCTGACCACGACGCGGCCATGTCCGCGGACTTTGAGGCGATCCTGGCCGAATACGGGCAGAAGCAGCTCTCGACGCTGCTGAACAGGCAGTACCTGGTCGAGAGGGCGGAGACGCTGATAGGCGAGGAAGCCGTCGAGAAGCTGGCAATGTACCTGAACTAATTTGAACTGTCAAACTCGGGGAACAGCATCCCCTTCCTTACCTCCGCCGCCTTCTCTTCCCCCCCGCACTCCGCGAGCACGGCGAACCCGAACTCCGCCGCCGTGCCGGGGCCCCTGGAGGTTATGAAATTCCCGTCTTTTTCCACGCTTCGCTTTCCGATTTTCGCGCCTTTAAGCTCGCCCTCATAGCCGGGATAGCACACGGCCGTCCTGCCCGTGAGCAGCCCAAGCCGCCCGAGCACCGACGGCGCGGCGCATATGGCGCAGATCAGCTTCCCGCCCAGGGCCGCCGTTTTCAGCAGGTCCGTGAACCCGGCGCACTTTTCGTAATTGGAAGTCCCGGGGCCGCCGGGCATTATCAGCGCCCCGCAGTTTTCCGCGCCCGCGCCGGCGAAGCGCAGGTCGGCTTTGACAGCCATGCCGTGCGCGCCTGTGACCCAGTCCGAGCCGCCCAGCGACACGGTTTTCACGTTTACGCCGCCCCGCCTGAGAATGTCCAGCGGGACGACGGTCTCCGTCTCCTCGAAGCCTTCCGCCAGAAAAATCATCGCGTCCGCCACGATTTCCGCCTCGTTTCGTTTGGAATATACTATACAAGTATCACGTTCGCGCCCATGCCGCCGGCGAAGTGCCGCAGCGCCCATTCGTGCCCCGCCGGGTCGAAGCTGGCGACGGCGGCGGCGTACACGTTCAGCTTAAAGCCGAGGTTATAGGCGTCCACCAAAGTGTGCAGCACGCAGATGTCCGTGCACACGCCCGAGACGTAGATCTCGTCTATCCCGCGTTCCCGGAGCCGGATAAACAGGTCGGTGCCGGCGAAGGCGGAATAGCGCGTCTTGTCCATCCAATACACGTTATCCGCGTTTTCGTGCCGCGCGAACAGCGCGCCGAGGCGGCCGTAGAGCTTCCGGCCGTCGGTCCCGCGGAGGTTGTGGGGCGGGAACAGCTTCGTTTCCGGGTGCAGACAGTCGCCCGGCGAATGCCTGTCCACGGCGAAGACCACGAAGTCGCCGTTTTTTATGAACTCCTCCGTGACCCCGCAGAGCGCGCCCTCGATGGCCAGGCCGGGCGCGCCGCAGGTCAGCGCCCCGTCCGGGGCGACGAAGTCGTTGGTGTAGTCGATGTTGATCAGGGCTTTCATGGATAGCCTCCCTAGCGGCGCTTCGCGCCGAATGAAAAATGAATATACCGGATGCAGAAAACATTTGCCGACGACGTGACAGAGGAGGCTAATGTTTTCGCACTCCGGTATAACATGAAAATGATTTTGCAGGGAATGGTCTTGACCATTCCTCCATTCTGAGCTCGACAGCGCTTTTCACTTTTCATTTTTCAATTTTCACTTTTATCTGCATTACACCGGCCTCATCGTCGGGAACAGCAGCACGTCCCTTATCGAGCGCGAATCCGTCAGCAGCATCACAAACCTGTCCACGCCCATGCCGAGGCCGCCGGTCGGCGGCATCCCGTACTCCATCGCCGCGAGGAAGTCCTCGTCGATCATGCTGGCCTCGGCGTCGCCCGCCGCGCGGAGGGCCTCCTGGCGTTCGAAGCGCCGCCGCTGGTCGATCGGGTCGTTCAGCTCGGAATAGGCGTTGGCGTATTCGCAGCCGGCTATGAACAGCTCGAACCTCTCGGTATAGCCGGGTTTGCCGGGCTTTTTCTTCGTCAGCGGGGATATCTCGACCGGGTGATCCATCAGGAACGTGGGCTGGATCAGGTTCTTCTCGGCGAACTCCTCGAAGAACAGGTTGAGGATGTCGCCTTTTTCGTGCAGCTTCTCGAAACGCACGCCGCGCTCCTTGGCGGCGGCGCGGGCCTCGTCGAGGCTATGGATCGCGTCGAAGTCCACGCCGGCGTACTTCTTCACGGCGTCGACCATCGTAATATGCTCGAACGGGCGCTCCAGGTCGATTTCATGCCCGTCGAACCGGATTTGCAGGCTCCCGGTCACTTTCAGGGCGATCTCTTTTATCATGTTTTCGATGAGCTCCATCATGCCGCGGTAGTCCGTATAGGCCTGGTAGAGCTCCAGCATCGTGAACTCCGGGTTGTGCCTGTGGTCCATGCCCTCGTTGCGGAAGCAGCGGCCTATCTCGTAGACCCGCTCGAACCCGCCCACGATCAGCCGCTTCAAAGGCAGCTCCAGCGCCACGCGCTCGTACATGTCCAGGCCGAGGACGTTATGGCGCGTTATGAACGGCCTCGCGCTCCCGCCGCCGTGGATCGTCTGCAAAACGGGCGTGTCCACCTCCAGAAAGCCCCTGTTGTCCAGGAACCGCCTGATCCCCGAAATGACGGCGGAGCGTTTGACGAACACGTCCTTCACGTCCGGGTTCACGATCAGGTCCAGGTAGCGCTGGCGGTATCTCGTCTCCTGGTCCCTGAGGCCGTGCCATTTTTCGGGAAAAATGCGCAGGCTCTTGGACAGCAGCGTTATCTCGGCCGCCTTTATGGAGATCTCGCCCGCGTGCGTGCGGAAGACCGTCCCCCTGACGCCCAGGATGTCGCCTATGTCCGTGCGCTTGAACTCCGCGTAGGGTTCCTCGCCGACCTCGTCGCGCCTGACGTACACCTGTATGCGCCCGGCGCCGTCCTGTATGTCGCAAAACGACGCCTTGCCCATCAGCCGCTTGGTCATCATCCGCCCCGCGACGGAGCATTCGCGGCCGTCCATCTGTTCAAAACCGGCCTTTATCCGCCCGCTGTCGGCGGTCACGCCGTATTCGACGCGCTCGAACGGGTCGCGGCCGCTCTCCTGGAGCTCCGCGAGCTTCTCCCGCCTTATGCGCAGCATCTCCTTCTCGTCGGCCGCCTCGGGGACAGGCTGTTCCGGCGCCGCGCCGTATTGGTCGTCCATAAGTATACTCCTCAGCACGTAATCTTTAGTGGATAGCCATGACCTTATACTCTATCGTCCCGTCCTCGGCGTTCACCGCGACGGTCTCCCCGACGGCCTTTTGCAGCAGGGCCTCCCCCAAAGGCGACTCGTTGGAGATTTTCCCGCCCAGCGGGTCGGCCTCGGCGGAGCCGACGATCGTGAAAGTCTCCTCGCCGAATTCGGCGTTGTAGACCGTCACGGTGCTGCCGACGCCGATTATCTCCTTGTTCAGGTCTTCCTCGTCGATGACCTCGGCGTTGCGGAGCATCTTTTCCAGAATGACGATCCTGGCCTCGATCTCGGCCTGCTCCTCCTTCGCGGCGTCATACTCCGCGTTTTCGGACAAATCCCCCTGGCCCCTGGCGTCCTTGATCTTCTCCGCGACTTCCTTCCTGCGGACGATTTTCAGATCCTGGAGTTCTTCTTCCAGCCGTTTAAGGCCGTCATAGGTTAAAACGGTTTTCTTTTCAGACATGCTTACACCTCTTTATGTATTTTAAGTTTCCACGGAAACCCGAATGCCGCATTCCGTTGTCATCCTGAGCGAAGCAAAGGATCTTTTACCTCCGTGTCAAAAGCAAGATTCTTCGGCTACGCCTCAGAATGACTGGGTAGTTTCCGTGGGTACTCTATTTTTATCTCGCCGCAACGCGCCTATACATGATACGTGATACGTTTATTAGACTTCAATTATATGCCGGGATTTTTTGTTTTCGCCGTCAACAGAAAAAGCCGCCGATAAAAATGAAGTTATTTCGGAGGCGTTCGCGATTATTTCTCTCAACGCTTCCGTTATATAGCCTTTGTTTCATATATCGGATCGCCGCCTTTCACAAGCGTCAAAAGTATTTTTACCATTTCCTCTCTCGTCTCCGCCAGGTTTATCCTGACTCTGGCCTCCGCCGCGCCCGGCAGGCCCCTGATATACCGGGACAAATGCCTGCGCATCTCCAGAACGCCTCTTCGGCCCTTGTATCCCTCCGCCATTTCGCAGTGGCGAAGCAAGACGGCGATTTTTTCATCCAGACCCGGCTCAGGCGGGATTTCGCCCGTCTCCAAAAACCGCAGCGTCCGCCTGAATATCCAGGGGTTCCCCTCGGCCGCGCGGGCGATCATCACCCCGTCGCAGCCCGTCCGCTCCAACATCGCTTTGGCCGCCTCCGGCGAATCCGCGTCTCCGTTTCCGACGACCGGGATCTTTACGGCGGTCTTGACCCGGCGGATTATGTCCCAGTCAGCTTTGCCCGCGTAATACTGGTCCCGCGTCCTGCCGTGGACGGTCACGCCGGCGGCGCCGTTCGCCTCGGCGATTACGGCGATCTCCACGGCGTTAGCGCGGTTTTTGTCGAAGCCCTTGCGCATCTTGGCGGTCACCGGCAAAAAAGTCGCCCGCGCGACCGCGCGGATTATGCGCCCGCAGAGCTCCGGCTCGTTCATCAAAGCGGAGCCCTCGCCGTTTTTAACGATCTTCGGGGCCGGGCAGCCCATGTTTATATCCACCGCCGCGAAGCCGAACCCGGCCATATGGGAGGCCGCCTCGGCCAGAATGTCCGGCTCGCGCCCGAAAAGCTGGACGGCCACCGGCCCCTCGCCGGGAAAAATCCCCAGCATCGAGCGCGTGGCCTCGCTGCCGTAGACGAAGCCCTTCGCGCTTATCATCTCCGTGAAGGACATGGCGCAGCCGTTTTCATGGCACAGCAGGCGGAACGGCGGGTCCGTGACGCCCGCCATCGGGGCCAGGTACAGGTTGTTCATATTGTTCATCTGACCGAAACCTCGCCGGAAGTGATTGTAAGCCGGTTGCGCGGGCGGCCGCCGCATGATCGGCGTTGTATAAACGGACTTAAAGCATACCTTATCTGCATTGAATGACGCACCGCATAGTAGGGCGGGGGCTTGCCCCCGCCGCGCCATGCGGGAGTTCCCGGCGGGGGCAAGCCCCCGCCCTACTGTATGTTTTGACTGTTTGTCAATTCAACCTTATTTCCGA
>WQUN01000086.1 GCA_009782085.1 Bacillota bacterium | reverse complement strand
GCCAGGAGCTTCCGCTTATGTCGATGATCCTCACCTTGCTGTTCGTATCGTCGCTGAGATACAGACGCCCGTTGGCGGAGGCAATGCCCAAAATCAGGCTGTTCGAAATCGGATTCGCTCCGGACCATGAGATCGCGGCCCTCGTTCCGTCGGGATAGTACCGCCCGATGCCGTGCCCGATCGAGGCGTAGATATAGGTCGAGTCGCCCGCAATGGCGTAGCCGCCGTTGCCGTGCCCGACCGGGATGCTGCCGATCACGTCGCCGTCTTTGTATATGCCGCATTCCCGGCCGCCTTCGTCCCAGTTGCTGTTCAGGTAGCACGTGCCGTCGGGCGAAACGTACATGCAGTAGGCCAGGTTCTGCACCCACTTGTTGTCCACGCCGCCGAAGGTGTTGCCTATCCACGAGGTGGAGTAGCCCACGGGCAAAGCCGCGTTCGCGGTCACGCCGCTGAACGCCGAAACGGGCAGCGCTATGGTCAGCGCCAGGACGGCGCTGAGCAGTTTTTTCAGTTTTTTCATGTTTTTCCTCCTAATCATTATGGAGTTTCCTCGGAAACACAAAAGCCGCGTCCGCATGTCATCCTGAGCGAAGCGAAGGATCTGTCCCCTCCGTATTAAAGGCAAGATTCTTCGGCTGCGCCTCAGAATGACAGAGGAAGTTACCGTGGTTACTCAGTGTACCATGACTGCAAGGACTATCTTTTAAAGGTCATAATTAAAGTTTGTACCGGAATCCCGCTGCCGCTGACCTGAATGGTGCCTTGGGCGGTAGTCTGACTGGTAAATCCTGGAGCGAGGTTAACCGAAAAAGTATACGAGTTGCCCGCGGGGATACTTGGCAGTGTCATGGTATAACGGCTAATTTCGGTATACAGCGTAGCGCCGTTAATCGTATACCATAGATAATGACAAGGAGAAGCGCCCATCATAGGGCCGTCAGCGATGAGAGTCAAAGCTCCAGTAGCGGTAGAACCCGTGTTTTTAATTGTGACAGTCACCCCGCCAATCCCAAATGTGCAAGTTCCGGTCGGGCTCAGTGTTATGGTTGTGGCGGCGCTCGCGGCCAGCGGCATGACGGCAAGACTCATGGCAATCGCCAAGATAACGGCCGATACTTTGAGAAATCCTTTGTTCCTAGCATTGAATTTTTTCATTTGTAACCCTCCATATCATAATTTTTTGTTTTCCGGGGTCGGGGTTATCCGTCTCCGGCCCGATCCCCTGACAACGGCCGACAGCTCTCCGCACCTCCTTTCATATATGTCAATTTTGTGAATCTTTCCACCACCTCCTCGAATGTAGCAGAGTTACCTCGGAAATTCGAAAGCCGCGCCGGGACTGTCATTCTGAGCGATAGCGAAGAATCTTCCCCCCATTGTTACGGTGCAATTTTTGGATAAGACCCTTCGCTTCGCTTAGCTGACAACTGGGATTTATTGGTTTCCGAGGGCGCTCGTAGCAGTCTATGTAAACTGTTTGTGCAGATAAAATCTTTCCGAATGCCAGTATATGTCCCATTTTTTAATCTGAGATTCGTATTACATGGTCTGATCCTGCAGTCTTCTCAACTGGACCAATACGGAATCCTCATTCAGATTAACCATATCATAGGTGATGATCTCGTCTTTCGCGACGTCGCGCTTGAGGACCGTGCCCTTCGCGAGGCCCACGGGCAGCATTCTCCCGTTCTTCGCGATCTCCGCGCTCTCGATACTGGCCCTGTAGCAATACTCCCCGATCCCGTCCAACACTTGTCCGCTTCTCATATCCTTTTTCGCTATGGTGATACATTCGGACACCAGCCTGTTCCCCGGATGCGCCGTCGATTCGCCGTAGATGACTGCCTGGGCGGCCGTGAGGGGCGTCTCTATGCTGCAGAGGTGATAGGGCCTCAAAAGCAGGTAGTTGGGGCCGTTGCCCATGTCCCTTTGGATCAGGCCGTCCTTGATACGCTGATTGTCCGTCGTCACGATTACGAATACGCCCGGGTTTATGTCCCCGATCGCGTAGTCCACCACCCCCTCCTTTTCCAGAATCCCGCCCTGGTCCACTCTGGAAAAAACTCTCGAAAGGTCTTTTATGTTGCATCTGGGGCCGTGCATTCCCCTTTTGTCTATTCCCAGGCCGGTCGCGTTCGAGACTGCGCACATCTCGACCATGGTCTTAGACCCGTCGACGAACTCCACCAGCATCTTCGGGCTCATCTCCCGCTCTTTCGCCCTCTGCGCCCATTGGTCGGGCGTCGCGTATATGTCCAGCGGGTTATTTTTCCCCTTTCCGCAGGCAATGACCTTAAAACCCAACGCCTTCGCGAAGCGATAGACTTCGATGATCGAGCCGGGCTCGTCCCCCGCCGTGAGCGAGTATACAATCCCCGCGTTTTCGGCCAAGCGCCGGAGTATCGGCCCGATGGTTACGTCGCATTCCACGTTCATCATCACGATGTGCTTTTTGTTGTTGACGCACTCGAGCGATATCCTCGCGCCCATCTCGGGCGAACCCGTGGCGTCGATGACGACCTGCACGCTCTTCAAGCGCGCGGCGATCCGAAAGTCCGTGGTCACGATCACATTTCCGTTACGATGCTCTCTTTCAGCCTCCCCGATATCTTCCGTGACAAATGTCCGGTTCATGCGCCTGGTTTTCTCCAGCGCCCCGACGCAGACCTCATGATTCAGATCGACGGCGGCCGCGATCTCGATCCCCGCCATCCCATCGATCTGGGCGACGATGTCCTTGCCCATCTGCCCGACGCCGATCAGCGCGACCTTGATGCGTTCGTTCTGGTCTTCCAGCCGCATCAGTTTGCTGTCTATTTCGTACATGCGGATCCCCCTGTCCTTCCTATTGATTCGATTCCGAGAGCGCTAATACGAATCTCAGATTAATCGAGATGGTGTTAGTCTGAAATAAGGTTGATAATACTAAATGTATAAGAAGCCTATCTTTCCACATTAAATGACACGCCACATTGTAGGGCGGGGGCTTGCCCCCGCCGCGCCATGCGGTAGTTCCCGGCGGGGGCAAGCCCCCGCCCTACAGTATGTTTTGACTGTTTGTCAATTCAACTTTATTTCCGACTAACACTATCGAGATTAGCCAACGCGCCCGCTTTCTCCCTGAATTCAACGCAGAGACGGATCAGAGGGTCATAAGCCGGATGATCCTGACTGCCGTCGATATTGCCCAGCTTATCATGATATGCGATCATGCGGCTGACACCTTCCAGCCAGGTAATGGTATACCGAAAACCCAAGTCCCTGACGGCCGCGTCAAACTCAAAGATATTGTTATACATAAAATTGATCGGGCACCAGGAACAGGCGGACGGCGCGGCGGCGAATAAAACATCGGTCGGGATCGTCACAAATTCGGGCTGATTCACGCCCATGGCGTTCGCAACCGTGCCATAATAATTTTTCCAGGTCATGCATTCAGTCCCGGGGATATTGTACGATCGTCCATACGTTTTCCGGTTCAGGACCGCTTCGGCTATAGCTTTCCCGACGTCGTCGCGGTGGGCGCTGGCCCATAAGGACATGCCGTCGCCCATTAAGATCACGGGCCTGCCATGGCGGATCCGGCGCATGACGGCCAGCCCGCTGTTCATGATGCCTATCGGCGCCGACGTATCGTTATAGGTGGCCGCCGGCCGCACGATCGTCAGCGCGAACGCGCCGTTTTCAGCCGCCCGTTCGAATTCCGCTTCCATGGCCGCCTTTTGAAAAGCATAGGGGAACGCGGCGGCAGGCTTCTTTTCCGTGCGCTCCGTCACAGGATAGTTAGGAGCGGGCTTGGTAAACACATCCACAGTGCTGCAGAAGATGAATTGCTCGCATTTCCCCGCGAAAGCGCGTAAATCGCTTTGCGCGTCTTCGATTTTGTACCCGATCATGTCGATTACGCAATCGAAGCGCTGTTCCTTCAACTGTTCTTCGAACTCGGCGTAATGATTCCGATCCCCGTGAATGACCCGAACGTTTTTCCGCTCGTTCCATTCCCCCCGGCTCCTCCCTCGGTTATACAGAACGACCTCGTTATCCGAATCGCACAACTGCCTTACAATGGCCGTACTGATATTGCCTGTTCCGCCAATAATCAAAGTTCTCATGCGATGTCTCCTAATCCTTGTTAATCGAAAGCATAATGTCGGACAGCTTTCGAAAATGAGCGTACCTGCTATAGTTGCGGATCAGAATATTCGTGTACAGGCTTTCCATAACGCACATCTCCGCTATGCGCTTGGACATGACCTCGCCGGTGGGTATCGGCGCGAACGTGGCGGTGCACAGCACGATGTCGCTTCGTTTCGCGAGGGGGGACACCGGAAAATTAGTGATCAAAAGGACCTTGCCGCCGATGGATTTTGCCGCCTTGGCCAGCTCGATCATGGTTTTTGTCCGTCCGGAGTAGGATATGATTACCAGCAGGTCTTCCGGGTTCAACTGCGACACGGAGATGATCTGCAGGTCAAAATCCATGTGGCAGCCCGCGTCGAACCCCGCCCGCACAAAACGCAGATAACCCGCGTACGCCACCGCGAAGGCGTCCCCCGTGCCGGCGAAAACGATTTTCCCCGCGGCGCCTATGGCGTCCAGCGCCCGCGCGTACGCTTCCCGGTCGATGATTTCCACGGTGTCCCGCAGGGACGCCACCGAGCTTTCAAATACCTTGCGCATGACCTCCGCCGGGTCCTGGCCGCCGTCGACGTCCAGCTCCACGTTCGCCGCCTGTTCGGCGCCGTTCGCCAGACCCGCGGCGGCCTTCAGTTCCGGGAAACCCGGATACCCGAGTTTGCGCGCGAGCCTGACAAAGGTGGCCTCGCTGGAATTGGAACCCCTGGCCGACTCCGTAATCGTGTTTCCGGCGAATTCCTCGGGATGGCAAAGGATAAAGTCCGCCGCCTTGCGTTCCGCGGTCTTCAGCGTGTCGTAGATGCCCTGCATTTTGACGAACAGGATGTGCGAAATAAGCTGAGGCTTTACATTCTCGTAGTCCAGACGCATGTCTTTTCTCCTTAAAAACGTAAATATTCCTTCTGAACCCGGTACAGGTTTTCATACTCCGCGTATTTTTCGCCGTACAGTCTCTGATATTCCCCGCGCGGCTCAAAAGTCCGATCAATGCCTGCCATGGACGCCCCGTCCTCAAAGGAGGCAAACGCGCCCGCCCCCGCGGCGGCCAATACGGCCGCGCCGGCGCAGGCGGCCTCGCGCGTTTTGAGCGTATGTACCGGCACGCCCAGCACGTCCGCCTTAAGCTGCAGTCCAATGGGGGATCCGGCCCCTCCGCCCGCGCATCTCACCGAGCGTATCGGTATGCCGGAGCGCTCCATGCATTCCCTGTTGAGCCGCAGCTCAAACGCCAGGGCTTCCAAGACCGCGCCCGCGATCTCAAAGCGCCCGGTGTTCAGCGTCAGCCCGGCGATCAGGCCCCTGGCGCCCCGGTCGTTCCGGGGCGTCCCGCTGCCGTTGAAATAGGGAAGCACCCGCAGGGACGTGGGCTTCCCGCCCCACCGGTCTATCGCGTACCGGTAAAGACTGACCCCGCTTTTTTTAGCGGCGTTTTCGTCCGCTCCGCAAAAATTCTCCACGTACCATTTCAGCAAAACGCCGGCGGTATGGTTCAGGGCAAATGTGAAAAATCGCTCCGGAACCACAAAGGCGTAACAGGGATACCCGTGCTCGTACATCTCCCGATCCAGCCTTTTGTGTGGCAAAGCCGCGGACAATACCTCCGCCGACCCGTGCGAGTCCAGCGCCATGCCCTCTTTTGTCACGCCCGCGCCGAGCGCGGCGCAGCACTGGTCATGGCCCCCGGAAACCAGAAGCGGCGGAGACTCCTTTGAAAACCCCAGTTCCCCGGCCAGCCCCGGCCTGACTTTGCCCACGGCAAGGCCCGGCGGAACGGGTCCGGAAAGCCATTCCGCGTTCACGCCCGCGGCGCGGAGGATCGGTTTTGACCAGTCCATGGCGTTTATATCCATGGCCATTGTTCTGGACGCCATTGTCAGGTCGATGACGGCTTCGTCGGCGCCGAGCATACAGAGCAGATAATCGGAATAGGTCATGAACTTCCATAGTTTATCCGATATATCCGGCCTGTGCCTTACCCACCACATCATCTTTACAAGGCTGTTCAGCGGATGCGGCCTCATGCCGGTCATTTCAAAGAGCTCATACCCGCCCAGCCGTTCCTCCAGCTCTTGCGCCTCGGCCTCCGCGCGGTAGTCCATGCCCAGCTGCACGAGGCTGAGGGGTTTGCGGCTTTTGTCCACGGGAACGACGGCGTCCCCCTGCACAGACAGGCTGATCGCCCGGACTTCTTTGCCTTTTTCCCCCACGGCCCGCCGGATCACATCTTTCAGTGTCCGCCAGACTTCGTTTGCGTCCTGTTCGGCACGGCGCGGCTCGGAATACAGTATGCCGTATTCCCGAAAGCCCGCGCCGGCCAAAGCCATGCGCTCGTCGAAAAGCGCGGCCTTCGCGCCGGTTGTCCCCGCGTCGATCCCTAAAAACAGCACACTGTTCCCTCCAGCCCGCTATTGCCGTTCAGCCTGAAAATACCATATTAGACTTCTTCGGAAATTGATTTTTCGCTGTCACCCTGAGCGCAGCGAAGGGTCTTGAAATCAAGATTCTTCGCTTCGCTCAGAATGACAAACGACAATTTCCGAAGAAGTCTATTTTAATCGGGATTCGTATAATACATCCACGGATCGACCATTACCTTAAGAGCTTCGCCCGTTTTCACCATTTCGATTCCCTTGACAACGTCCTCCAGCGGGACTGTCGCCGAAATATAAAGCTCCGGATGGATCTGGCCCGCGCGGATCGCCCGAAGCGCGTCGGAAAGGCCGGTCGCCGGGTACGAAAAAGCGCCTGTCAGCGTGATCTCCCGATAGTGGATCGTGTTCGAGTTGATCGTCGTCATCTCGTCGCTTCGGGGCACGCCCCCGTATATGACCACGCGCCCCCTCTTGCGGGCCAGCTCCAGCGCCTGCCTCTGCGGCGCAACGGAGGGCACGGCTATGATGACGATGTCCGCGCCGATCCCGTCCGTAAGCTCCAGAACTCTTTTTTTCACGGCCTCGGGGAATCTGTTGTCCAGTATTTCATCCGGTGAGAAAGCGGCGGCCATTGAAAGCCGGTCCATCCCCGCGAGCAAAACAAGCCCGGCGCCGCGAGCCTTCGCCGCCTCGACATGCAGGCAGCCAACCGGGCCGTCGCCGACGATAAGCACCCGGTCCCCCAGGGAAACCCCGTTGAGTTGCTGGCAGGCCAAAACCGCCGCGGCCGTTTCCGCGAAAGCGGCGTGCCGGTACGGCATACCGTCCGGGATACGCTCGATAAACCCGCGGCGGAGGACTTCCTCCGGCACTGCCATATACTGCGCGAAACCGCCGGGAAAATGGGTTCCGAGCATACGGTGCCGCTCGCAGAGGTTGACAAGGCCGCGTTTGCAGTACCAGCACTCTCCGCAGCTCACGTCGGGGGCCAGCGCCACCTGATCGCCCGCTTTGAACCCGGCGGAATCGGACTCCGCCACTTCGCCGGCGATTTCATGGCCCATTATCTGGTTTTTGATCCCGTCCTTCAATCCGTTGTGAAAATTGCGCACGTCCCCCCCGCATATGCCGCAGGCGCGCACCTTTATCAGCAGCCCGCCCTTGGGAGGCGCGGGGGTTTCCCTCTCCTCGATCGCCATGTCGCGGATATCCTTAAAGACGGCCGCTTTCATATGTCAAGTCCCCTTTTGTCAGTCTTTCGCCGACGGCTCCGCCGGGATGAATGACTCTGAACTGTTCCCTCGTATAGCCCGTATATAGCATAAGCGCGATGCAGATAGCGTCGAAGGCCGCGATGACCGCCAAGGCGCTGGCCGTGGCCAGCATGTTGAACGGGCAGGGCTCCCGCTCCACCCGAACAGGCAGGAAGATGTCCGCCCGCCTGGCGATCTCGGACTCCGGATTTTCGGAAACGCCGATCAGCCTGGCCTTCCTGGCGCGGCACGCCGGTATCATGCTCACCAGTTCGCTCGTATTGCCCCCTTTGGAGATGAGTATCAGTATATCCTCCGCCCCCAGAAGCCCCAGCCCCCCGTGGACCGCGTCGGACGGCGGGAGAAACGCGGCCGGCCTGTCTATGCAGTTGAGCGTATGGGCGATTTTCCTGGCGGCCATGGCCGACGTGCCGCAACCGGATAATACTATTTTTCCGCGGCAGTCCGCCAGTTCCCGGACGACGGAGAGCACGACCGGCATCGGCAGGTCGTCCTTCAGTTTCCGGAGCGCTTCCGCCTCCGCGTCCAAAACCCTTGCTATTTCGCCTTCGATTTCGTTTTCGGTCATGAGCGTGTATGCCTCCCGAAGTTATCTTCTCACTTCAAAAGCCGTTGCGGAATAAGCCGGCGCGGTTATATCGGCCCGGCGGCCGATGACCGTTACGATCCGGTTGGCGGCCCTGTCGTACAAGGCGCCGGCTTCCGCCGGAAGCGTCAGGTTCGCTGTCCGGTCGCTTCCCGTATCGTTCCCGACGGTCAAAATCAGCCCCCGCCGCCCCTCAAAAAGCTGAGTGAGGCCGCCGCCGGCGTCCAGCTCCGAAATGTCCCATTCCAAAAGCTCCGGGTAGATGTCGTACATCGCCTTGATTCGCCTCAAAAGCGGCGTCAGCGCGTCGAAGCGCTCGTTGTGCGCGTAGATGCGGTGCCCGTTCACGGCGTTGAAAATCAGTTTCGCCTTGGCCGCGTCCTCGTCCGGCTCGTAACCCCAGCTGTCGCAGGCGTTTATTCCGCTGTGCAGGAAACGGGTGATCGGAACCGAAAAGGTATTTTTGTTCCAGAAATGGCTGTGCGCCAGAAAACCGTCGCAGAACTCGCGGGACATGTCCCCCGCGCCCTCGCAGACGAGGACGACGCCGTCTTTTACGGCGTCCACGGCCTTGCGCGTCTTTTCCAGCAGCCGGCGGACGCCCCAGTTCCAAACGTCGGGGTGATAGTGGTTGTGCGCCGGGTTGTAGCAGGGGTGGTTGTTCGTCGCGTTCAGCGAATCTATGAAGAACCCGTCGATATCCGTGTCCCGCACTATGTCGGCGCAGGTTCGCGCGAACCAGTCCTGCCACTGGGGGCAGGCCGGGCAGGGATGCCAGAAGCCCTTGTAGTGTTCGTAATACGCGCCGTTTTCATCGGCGAGCGCCCATTTGCGCGCCTCGCTTCTGCCAATCCGGCTGCGTTTCCAGATGATCAGCCCCTCCACATAGTACAGGATATGTCCGCCCGCCCGGTGCGCGGCCTCCACGCCCTGCCTGACGGCTTCGCGCCCGCCCAGGTTCTCCGCCGCGAAAAAGTAGTCGCCCCTGTTGAGCCAGTTCCGCGAGGAGCCGATCTTCACCGGCTCGTGGTAGCCCGGCAAATGGAAGACCATAGCGCCGGAATTTTGCTTTTCGGTCGTCCACCGGTGATAGGAAAGCGCGGTTTCGCCCTTTTCGGCGAGCCGGTCGCCCATGTCCTCCGCGATGAACGCCTGCCGCGCGAACCATTCCCGTTTCGGGCGGTACAGCGGTATATCGCTCAGTTTCTCCCTCAGCCACGCCGCGCCCGTTTTCCATGTCCCGTCGTAGGCGTACACCGAAACCGGCCCGAAATCCGCGTAATCGCCAAGCCAGACCTCGTCCGCGGCCGTTTCCGCGTAGCGGTTCCCGCTTTTCATATCGTGTTCGATCTCTTCCCGTTGGTATTCGTTGAACCGCCTGGAATGCAATACGGCGAAAAACTGTTCGCCCTGCGCACCGCCGGCATTGTGTTCCTCGTGATCGAACGGCTGTTTCGTGAAAGAGGCTATATCGCGGCCGAAGACGTATGTCCGGCGCACGCAGGAGGAGGGCTCGGCGGCGCGGTCCGATCCGTTCTCGTCCAGAAAGGCCAGCCCGTCCGCCTCGTTTTGTATCAGAAAGGCCGGGAGCGCCATTCCGCCGAGATAGGAGCAGGAAATGTCCATGCCGCGGAGTTTCATGACCGATCCGTTGACCTTGGGCAAAATCACGCCGGCGTTTTCAAAATGCCCGGCCCCCGGCATATAGGGGTAATAGAGCAGCACATGCGCCGGTTTGCCGCCAGTCCAGCAGGCCTGGCCGCGGAACCGGACGATATGGCCGATCGCTTTTACGTCCAGGATCACTTCCAGCGGCGCGCTTTCCAGGCGCAGAGACGCCGTCAGGGTGTTTTCCGTATGCTGATATTTTATGAGAGCCCATTGCCCGATGGGGTATTCTCCCGCGAATTCCCCGTCTTTTATCGCCGCCCGGAAAAAATATTCCGGGCCTCCTATGTATGTTTTGCCCTCGGATGTGAAGGACAGCAGCGCCAGCCCGCCGGAAACCGAAAAAGTCAGAGAGGTGTCCGAACCTTTTATAGTGATTGTATCCACAAGAATCCTCCATAGTATTAACCCTCGATGAATTTTATCTGTTCCGCGTTCAAAGCGACGGAAAGCGCCGTCATGCTGTCGCGGAGCTGCTCTTTGTTTTGGCAACCCACTATAGGGATCGTCGGAACCGCCTGCCCCGTCAGGTAGCCCAAAACGACCTGCGTGACAGTCAGGCCGGTCCGCTCCATGATTTTTTTCATGCGTTCAAATCGGCGGAGCATCTCCTCCTCCGCGTAAAAACTTTTAAAACCTTCGTTCATCTTATCCAGCGTCCCGTTGAACAGCCGGTTGAAATAGCCGAACGCCTGCGCCTGGTAGGCGAAAATGACCGTGCCGGTTTCCCGGTGATAGGCGTACCGCTCGGCGTCCACAAAACCGGTCGTATCCGAATGGAACGGCCTGTCGGCCAAAACGCCCGCGTTCCAGAAGACCTGATCGCCGGCAAAGGGATTGATCCCGCGCCCGGAGCAGTATTCATCGGCGGCGCGCATACGCTCCACGCTCCAGTTGGAACAGCCGTAGTACCTGATCTTGCCCTTTTTCCGCTCTTCGCTAAGGGTGTCGAGGATTTCGCCGAAGGATCTGTCCGGCTCGTCCTTGTGTATCCAGTAAAAGTCGATATAATCCGTCCGCAAAAATTTCAGGCTGTCGTCCAGGTCGGAGAGGAGCTCGGCCTTCGTAAAGCGCGTGGGGCGCGGCTCGCCGCCGATGATGGGGTCGCAGCCCTTCGTGGAAATGACGATTTCATGCCGGTTGCCGCGGTCCTTCATCCAGCGGCCGATGGTTTTCTCGCTGACGCTTCGCTCGCCCGGGACCCAGTCGCCGTAGCTGTGCGCCGTGTCGATGAGGTTGCCTCCCGATTCGGCGTACAAATCCAGCAGTTCGCGGGAGAGGTCGGGGCCGACGGAACTTCCGACGCCGCCCGTGCCGAGGGAAATCGGGGAAACCGTTAAATTCGTAAATGGAATCTTGAGCAATGTAAAATTCCTCCTGGCTTATTTTTTAGGGGCACTCATTTTTTACTGCCGGTAATAGACCGGAATGCGGTCCAGCGGAGCTTCCGACCTGATTGTGACGCCGCCGCTGTATATTTGCCCGCTGTCGATGTCCTTCCATTTTCCTTCCGGCAGATAGACGTCCCGTTCCCTGACGTTTTCATACAGAACGGGCGCGACCAGGTATTTGTCTCCGAACATGTACTGATCCTCAATCAGCCACGCGGCGGGATCGGATGGGAAATCGTAAAACAATGGCCGTATCACGGGCGTTCCCTTTTCATGCGCGCGCCGCATCTGCTCTTTTATATACGGCCGCATGGATTCGCGCAGCTCCAGGTGTTTCCGGCAGATCGCCAAAACCTCCTCGCCGTAGCTCCAGACCTCGTTGTCCTGATGCCCGCCTTCCACCCAGGGCTCGCGTCCCCCGTGGAGGCGCATTACGGGGCAGAACGCCCCGGACTGGAACCAGCGGATAAAACACTCCCGATAGGCGGGATCGTGGATATTTCCGCCGTGGAAGCCGCCGATATCGGTCGTCCACCAGGGTATGCCGGCAAGCCCGATGTTCAGGCCGGCGGCGACCTGGCTTCGCAGCGACGCGAAAGTCGAGTCGATGTCGCCGGACCAGACCAGCGCGCCGTATCTTTGGCTGCCCGGAGCGGCGCAGCGGATGAGATTTATGACGTTTTCCTGTTTTTCGGCGGTCATGCCGTCGCGGAACATCCGCGCGTATTCCCGCGGATAGATATTCCCGATCTCGAGCTCTGAACCGCGGAAGTAGCGGTAATTTCCGTACTCGTAACCCTCGAGCTCAGGCTCCGCCTCGTCCAGCCAAAAGACTTTTATGCCCAGGTCGTAATAGTTTTTCTTGATTTTCCCCCAGACGTAGGAGCGGGCCTCCGGGTTCGTCACGTCTATGAAACAAGCGTTCCCGACCTGGCCGAGCCTGCGGCCGTATTCCGTCCGCACCAGATAGCCCCGGTCGAGCATCTCGCGATAATTCTCGCTGTCCCGCTCGACGGTGGGCCAGACGGAGACCATCAGCCCGATGCCCATGTCTTTGAGCTCTTTGACCATTCCCGCCGGATCGGGCCAGTATTCGGGGTCGAATTTCCAGTCGCCGTGTTTTGTCCAGTGGCAATAGTCCACGACGATTACGGAGATGGGAAGGTTAAGCTCCTTGTATTTATGAGCCACCGCCAGGATCTCTTCCTGCCTGACGTAGCGTAATTTGCACTGCCAGAAGCCCATGGCGAAGTCCGGCATCATCGGCGCCGTGCCGGTGACGCCCGCATAGGCCTCCGCGATTTCAGCCGGGGTATTGCCGGCCGTTATCCAGTAGTCGATTTTCTTGGACGATTCGGATATCCACTCGGTCAGGTTTTTCCCGAAAGAGGCCTTGCCTATGGCGGGGTTGTTCCACAAAAAGCCGTAGCCCTTACTGGACAGCATAAAGGGCACGCTGGCCTGAGAGTTGCGGTGCGCGAGTTCAAATATGCAGCCCTTGCAGTCCAAAAAAGGCTGCTGATACTGCCCCATGCCGTAAATGCGATCGCCGTCGGACGCCTCGAAACGGACCGTTATCCGGTAGTTGTCCGTCCCCGGAATCGGCTCATATGTACGGGAATTGACATCGAGAGCGCTGACAGGCTCGGTTTTTATGTCGTGGTCCCGCCTCCGGCTGTATTCCTCCAGCAGGATTTCCCCTTTTTGGTTTATAAACCGCAGCTTGCCGTTTTCCAGAATCTCACAGGTCAGTTTGCCGTTCGCAATGCTCGCGGCCCCGCCGTCGGTCCGGATAACGGGCTTCGTTTCGGCGGGCGGGAGAAGCGGCGACAGGTCCTCGTCAAAAAAATCCCTTAGCTGCGTCGCCCGCACGCGTAAACTGTTCGCTCCCCACGCCTCGATCACCAGCGTCTCCTTGTCGGAACGCAGGATGATCCTGCCGCCTTCCCCCGCGATCATATGTACCCCTCCGTTTCAGGTCTTGTTTAAGATATTCTAACGCGTTGCTCTCTAAAAGTAAAGGTGATTTTTATTTTTTGCAGTAAAAAATAAAAATGACAAAAGGGGGTTACGGAGTTTACCGTTATTCCCGGGACACAGGTCAGTCTAAATTCAGTGGATTTGCCTGTTACAGCGGTGAATAATCGTAGGGCGGGGGCTCTGCTCCCGCCGGGAACTGCCGCATGGCGCGGCGGGGGCAAGCCCCCGCCCTACAATGCGGCGCGTCATTCAATATAGAAAGGTATGCTTCTTATACATTTAGTATTATCAACCTTGTTTCCGACTAACACCATAATTGTAGGGCGGAGGCTTGCCCCCGCCGTAAACCGCAAATTAATCGTAGGGCGGGGGCTCTGCTCCCGCCGCAATCCACAAACAGATCAAAAGCTGCGGGAGC